>QIHT01000222.1 GCA_003229115.1 Gammaproteobacteria bacterium
AGTGCTTATCTTCCGCCACCAACGCTAAAAATTCCTCTAATGAACCAACCTCTGGCATTGGATCGTAGCTATGCCATTTCATATCTGCTCGTTGCCAATATACCTTCCATAGCCCACTCTTTTTAACGTAGGTAGTTTTTGCAACCATTTCTTCGATTTTTTTCTGTGGATTATTCCATAGTGGGCGTATTTCGAATATTTCGATACTTTGATCTTTTACCCTATAGCTCAGGTCTACTTCATTTCTTATATGCGGTGGTGGTCTGTGTTGTTCTACATAAGAACCCACCAATTTTTCACACCGCTTGATTTCAAATTCACTTATTGCCATGTCTTTTGTTTTTTACTCATAAAGCTAAACTATAGGGCACGAGTCGTTTTTCGGTGAGAGCCCCACACCAGTGACATCACAGTCGCTTATTATGTGATTTATTCAATTTGCCACCGTTGTTAAAAAAGGTGCCGGAGGGTTTATTTTTTAAACAACTCATAAATTCTTCAGGCTCATCCGTCTGTATCTAGCCAGCGCACCTGTTTTATGGGCTATTCTCTGCGCCTCTTCAAGCCAGGCAAGGCGCTGCATGGGTGTGGCACTGAGCCAGAGCTTTAAATGCTGGCGCTCATCTTCTGTCAGTTTATTGTCAGTGCTGTTTTTGCTCATCAAGTATTTCCTGAAGGAATTTAATATCTTCCAGATCCTTGCCTCTTCCTGCTTTTAACTTCATCGCAATCAAGCTTTCAATATCGCAGACGGGAACTGGTTCACCATCCATATCTAGCATAATAGCCTTTCTGGATAGCTCTGCGAAAGGAAACGGTTCTCGCACAAACACATCAACAATCAAAAGTGGATTTTCGGGATCATAAAAACTGAACACCAGCATGTTTTTTTCTTTTATCCACGACTCCCGGATGGACTCAACCGTGAAATCCATTGGATCAACTGGCAGCCGAGCTTTTAAACCTGACGAGATAAGCTGCTTTATCGCTTTTTCAGCTTCTGCCTGCTCCAGATTAATGACTAGATCAATGTCGGCGGTAAACCTTGGATAACCATGTAAAACCGTTGCCATTCCTCCGACAACCACATATTCAACCTTTGCCTGATTAAGTGCTTTGAATAACGGAAGATAGATAGACATTACTAAGCTTTGGAATAAATCTCTGAACCAGCTTCTTTAAACTCTTTAGCTTTTTCTACCATGCCTTCTTTTATAGCGACTTCAATTTTCCCAATACCATGTTTCGCCGCGTAATCGCGAACATCCTGAGAAATTTTCATGCTGCAAAACTTCGGCCCGCACATAGAACAAAAGTGCGCCACCTTATGCGCTTCTTTCGGTAAAGTTTGATCATGGTATTCACGTGCGCGTTCAGGATCGAGCGCCAACTTAAACTGATCATCCCATCTGAATTCAAACCGTGCTTTTGACATCGCGTTGTCGCGAACCTGTGCGCCGGGGTGTCCTTTTGCTAAATCCGCTGCATGCGCAGCAATTTTGTAGGTGATGATACCAATACGCACATCTTCTTTATTCGGTAAACCCAGATGTTCTTTCGGGGTGACGTAACACAACATGGCGCAACCGTACCAACCAATTTGTGCGGCACCTATTCCTGAAGTGATGTGGTCGTAACCAGGTGCAATGTCGGTGGTCAGTGGGCCAAGCGTGTAGAACGGTGCTTCGAAACAATCTTCAAGTTCCTTGTCCATGTTTTCCTTGATCATTTGCATGGGTACATGGCCGGGGCCTTCGATCATGACTTGCACATCGTGTTTCCATGCGATCTTTGTTAACTCACCTAAAGTTTCGAGTTCACCAAACTGGGCTTCATCGTTAGCATCGGCAATCGAACCCGGACGCAAACCATCGCCTAAGGAGAACGACACATCATAGGCTTTCATAATTTCACAGATATCTTCGAAGTGGGTGTAGAGGAAACTCTCTTCATGGTGTGCGAGACACCATTTCGCCATGATGGAACCACCGCGTGACACGATGCCAGTAACACGTTTGGCGGTCATCGGTACGTATTGCAGTCTTACACCGGCATGAATGGTGAAGTAGTCCACGCCCTGCTCGGCCTGCTCTATTAAGGTGTCTTTGAAGATTTCCCAGGTCAGGTCTTCGGCAACACCGTTGACTTTTTCCAGTGCCTGGTAAATGGGTACGGTGCCGATGGGCACAGGCGCGTTGCGCAAAATCCATTCGCGTGTTTCGTGAATATTCTGTCCGGTGGAGAGATCCATGATGGTATCGCTGCCCCAACGGATGCCCCACACCATTTTTTCGACTTCTTCGGTGATGCTGGAGGTCACTGCCGAGTTGCCGAGGTTACCGTTGATCTTCACCAGGAAATTACGGCCGATGATCATCGGCTCCACTTCTGGATGGTTGATGTTGGCCGGAATAATGGCACGGCCGGCAGCGACTTCGTCGCGTACAAATTCCGGGGTAATTTCGTTCGGCAAGTTAGCGCCGAAGGACATACCCGGATGCTGCATCAACACTTTGTCGTATTCAGGATTGGCACGTAGCGCCTGCAGCTTCATGCTCTCGCGAATCGCGATGTATTCCATCTCGGGCGTGATGATGCCTTTTTTGGCGTAATGCATCTGGCTAACATTGTGGCCTGTTTTTGCCCGGCGTGGCTTGTGCAGATGCTCGAAGCGCATGCTCGCCAGTGCCGGGTCAGACTGACGCTGTTGGCCATAATCTGAAGTGGGTCCATCTAACCATTCGGTATCTTCACGCTCTTCAATCCAGGGACTGCGCACATCCGGCATGCCATTGAGCAGGTCGATTTCGACATTCGGGTCTGTGTAAGGGCCGGAGGTATCATAGACTGGAATCGGCGGATTAGGCTCAGCGCCAAAGCTGGCTGCGGTGTCCGCAAGATGGATTTCACGCATCGGCACCTGGATATCCGGTCGCGAACCCTGCACGTAGATTTTCGTCGAGCCATCCATGGGTTTGGTGGACTCCAAGGACAGTTCAGCGGTACGTTGCAGGAATTCTTCAGGGATTGCGCTCATTAGTCTTATCCGGCGGTTTGAGTCTGTAAAGACGCTCATGTTAACGCATAACCTACTGCAATTTCTTGCAGAAATTAGTCGTTGGTTATTGGTCATTGGTCTTGGGTCTAAAAGCTTTTGACGAATGACAAATAACCCATCAATAACCATTCACTAATAGAGTGTTTGCAGGTAAAATGCCGCCTTTCCCGACCAACCAGTGACATTCAATGAACAGCCAGACCAACACCATGGATTTTGATAAAGCCCGCTTCAATATGGTTGAACAACAGGTTCGCCCCTGGGATGTGCTGGATAATCGCGTGCTTGAAGTCATTAGTGAAGTGCCAAGAGAAGCTTTTGCGCCTGATGCCTACAAAAAACTGGCTTATGCCGACACCAGCATTCCACTGGGACAATATGAAGGCACAAACTGCGCCATGCTGCATCCCATTCTTGACGGCCGCCTGATACAGAGCCTCAACATAACAGACGATGACATTGTGCTGGAAGTGGGCACCGGCAGCGGCTATCTAACTGCCTGCCTGGCAAAACTGGCGCGTCACGTTGATAGCGTGGACATCAATCCCGATATGACAGCACTGGCTGAAAAAAACCTGGCCGCTTTTGATCTGCAAAATATTATCCTGAGCACGGGCGATGCTTCAAAGGGCTGGGACCAGAAACGTTTTTATGACGCGATCGCCATTACCGGCTCGATGCCTGATATTCCCGGGGTTTATAAACAGTCTCTCAAGCAAGGCGGTCGCCTGTTTGTGGTCACCGGTGAAGCACCGGCAATGAAAGCCTGTCTGGTCACACGTATTGGTGAAAATGAATGGACCACGGAAGACCTGTTTGAAACCAGCATTGAGCGCTTAATCAATACTAGTGAAACTGAAGCATTCGTTTTTTAATCTACCAACACTCTCAAATCCAGGCATGCGTGAATTTGACGCGGAAGAACTCAAACAATATCTTGAGTCTCACTCCCCTTTTCTTTTAGACGTTCGACAAGCCTGGGAATATGATGTTTGCCGCCTTGAAAACAGCACGCTAATCCCGATGGGTCAGATACCCGCACAGCTTGATGAACTTGATAAAGACCGCGAGACCGTGGTTATATGCCATCATGGTATTCGCAGCCGACAGGTTGCCCGCCATCTTGAGCAAGCCGGCTTTAACAATGTCATTAATCTAAAAGGTGGCGTGAATGCCTGGGCAAAAACCGTTGATACAGAAATGGCGACTTATTAGTTGCTTCGCCAGCAGGAATAAATAATGAAACTAACGCACTGGCTTAAAATACTTCTGTTTACCGTTGCAGTAAACCCGGCTGCGCATGCACTCGACCTGATCGAAGCTTTAACGCTGGCAGAACAAAATGATGCGCAGATTGATGCCGCTTACTCAGCATACCTGAGTATTTTAGAACAACAAAATCAGAGCTCAGCAGCACTTTACCCGGAAATTTTTGTTGATGTTTTTGCCAGAGACTCAACCATTGATAAAAAATACACAGGTTCTACGACCATTTTACAGGATAGTAAAAATAGCTACAAAACCAAAGGCTATTCACTGAAATTAAATCAACCGCTATACAATCAGGAGTTGTTTGACCTTGTCGCACAATCAGATGCATTAGCGTTGCAGTCACTCGCCGCATACGAAACTGCAAAACAAAACCTCATCACGCGTACCGCTGCCGCTTATTTTCAGGTACTTGGTGCGATTGATAATCTGGAATTTGCCACTGCCGAAAAAAAAGCCAACGCCAAACTGCTTGAACAAAATCAGGAACGTTTTAATGTTGGCCTGATAGCCATTACCGACGTTAAAGAAACGCAAGCCACTTACGATACCTCTGTCGCACAGGAAATTGTAGCGATCAACACCTTATCTAACAACCGGGAAGCCTTGTGGGTAATCATCAATGCACCTGCTGAAAATTTAAGTTCGCTTCATGAAAAAATTCCTCTACTGTCACCTGACCCTGACGACATCAAGCAATGGCAAGACAAAGCAATAAAAAATAATATGGAATTACGCGCCACAAAATATGCTGTTGAAGCCGCCAAAAGCAAATACGACAGCAGCAACGCCGGCCACTACCCCACTCTTAGCCTGAACGCATCGTATGGTTTCAGTGATGCGGATAACAGTCCTTTTGGTGATACATTTGGTGGTAGCAAAAGCACAGATAGCGTAATTGGAGTAAATCTTAATATGCCCATCTACAGAGGTGGTTTTACCAGCTCCAAAACCCGACAAAGCCTGTCTGAACTCGATCAGGCGAAAGCAGTTCATGAACAACAAAGACGAGTGACTATTCAACAAACTCGCATCGCTTACCTGACAATTAAAGCCAGCATTTTACAGGTAAAAGCACTCAAGCAAGCTTTAATATCAACCGAATCGGCACTTGAAGCCACGCAGGCAGGCTATGAGGTTGGTACACGTACCAGTGTTGATGTGTTGATAACACAAGGCAATCTTTTTAGGAGCGAAAGAGACTACGCAAAATCCAGATACGATTACATCCTCAACCTGCTTGAAATAAAACGCGCTGCAGGCTCATTATCGGCAGCTGATGTTCAGCAAATTAATCAGTGGCTGGTTAATTAAACCCCCCAACAGCTCTTCCTCTTTATGAGCGCAGCGAACAGTCTGAATATTACTAACTGGTTGATGCCCAAATACTGGGGCATGTGGCTATTTCTTGGTTTCCTGCGCCTGGCCACTCTGTTACCGCTGTCGTGGATTCAATTTTTAGGCAGCTTGCTTGGTTCATTACTATACCGACTGGTACCTTCTCGTCGCCGCATCGCTCGCATCAATATAAAACAGGCCTACCCGGATTATTCAGAAGAGCAGGTCGAGCAATTAATAAAATCCAGCTTCAAAAACATGGGGATTTCTGTATTTGATATGGCCATTGCCTGGTGGGCCAGCCGTAATTACCTGCGCGCACGTTGCAGCGTTGAAGGTCTGGAACATCTTGAAACCGCCCTCGCTAAAGGCCATGGTGTTATTCTTTTGACCGGACATTTCTCGACACTTGAAATTGGCGGCATACTGATGGCGCTGTACACTCCTTTACAGGCAATTTACAAAAAAGCACACAACCCGATGTTTGATACCTTTATGCGCCATTACCGATCAAAACATCTTGAACGCGTTACCGTAAACAGCAATGTTCGTGGTTTTATAAAAGGCTTACACGATGGACTGGCAACATGGTACGCACCGGATCAGGATTTCAGTGTTCAGGATATTGTGTTTACGCCCTTTCTCGGGGGTAGAGCCTCGACACTGACCTCGACTGCACGCATGGCTGAAATCACACATGCTCCTGTGGTGCCATTTTACCCAATACGTCTGGAGAACGGCAAAGGTTATAAACTGATGATTCTCCCAGCACTTGAAAACTTCCCCAACGGTGACAAACAAAATGACGGGGCACGAATAAATAAAGCCATCGAAGATATGGTGTATACGAATCCAACACAATATGCCTGGATTCATAAACGTTTTAAAACACAGGCAGAAGGCAAACCTTCAATTTATTAGCAAGTCACTTATAATATGTTCCTTTATCGCCTGCTTACTATCGTTTTCTCACCGCTGATATTTAATCACCTGCTATGGAAAAGTCTGCGCTTCAAACAATCACGCTTTTTACTACAGCGCCTGGGTTTTGGTTTAAATCACATACCACAGCAGTGTTTATGGTTTCACTGCGCTTCTGTTGGCGAGACAAACACAGCACTGCCCCTTATTTATGAATTACGCAAACGCAATCCATCACAAAAATTCTTAGTCACAACCAACACCACGACAGGTGCTGAAATTATTGCCAGACAGGAGCAAGCGTGGCTATTTCATGCTTACCTGCCTATGGACTGGGTAAACACAACGCGTAGATTCACAAACCAGATAAAACCACTTGCTTTGTATATTATAGAAACCGAGCTGTGGCCCAACCTGATAGATGTGTTTCACAAGCAGCATGTTCCAGTCACCATCATTAATGGTCGATTATCCGAAAAAACTACTGCAACTAACCGGTGGATAAAGTCAGTTTACAAAAGCACACTAAAACACATTGAACATATTTACGTGCGTTCCAGGATTGATCGCGACCGTTATATACAACTTGGCGCCGACCAGAATAAAGTATCAATTTTGGGTAACCTTAAATTCATACCACCCAATAAAAAGAACATAAAAACCCAAAAGACAACTGATCGTGATTATATTGTTGTAGCTTCCAGCCACGAAGGTGAAGAACTTGAAATTACTGAATGCTGGAACCAGCTGAACAGAAAAGAACTCCTGGTGATAGCACCTCGTCATCCTGAGCGTAGTGAGAAAATCATAAAACAACTAGCCGGAAACAACATTGCTGTACGAAGTAAAAAAACCCCGGTTACTGAAGACACAAAAATTTATCTTCTCGACACCATCGGCGAATTAACCCGTTGGTTTGTAAATGCAAAAGTTATTATTGTTGCTGGTTCTTTCATTCATCGTGGCGGTCACAATATTCTTGAGCCTGCACACTTTGGCAAGGCCATTATTTTTGGCCCGCATATGGAAAGTTTTGAAGATGAGGTCGAGATATTGCTATCAGGTAGTGCCGCACTGCAGGTGACTTCAATCGAAGATTTAAAAAATATTTTACCCAGCTTGCTTGACTCAAACACTGCGCGGGAACAATTACAAACTAATGCGACAAGAGCAGTCGAACCCTTTACCCGTATTCTTTCAGACTATGCGGATATTGTAGAACATCAGCTTAAGCGTGTAGGTTCAAGCCCGATTTGACTAAAATACGACAACTAACTGACATTTAGTATTGGCCACAGAGGCACAGAGTACACAGAGAAAACCGTATTTATTTTATGCAATACCGATGCACTCGTAGGAGCAATTTTAGCCACTCCTACAAGTGCAAATTACACAACAAATTAAAGGTTTTCTCTGTGTACTCTGTGCCTCTGTGGTAAAAAAAGTCTTTTTACACGCACAAGTAAAATCAAGGCATAAATTATTTAACACTGCCATAGCCCGCTAATAAACTTCGCCAACCTTCTTCTGAAAAATGAAACATTTCAGTTTTAGCTTCGAATTTCAACAACGATCGCTTTAATCGGGTGAGATTTGATGCTTTCCACGCATCACCCAGATAACGTATGGCACCCTTGTCAAAATCAATTAAATGGATACCACTATCGCCTACAAGAATATTTCGCGCATTCAAGTCGGCGTGATATATATCGTGTTCATGAAAACGCCGTATACAGGCACCGATGGCCAGCCAGATATTTTTCTCCAACGCGCCTTCCAATAAAGCATCTGCCAGTGTTGTTACGTTAGTAATTTCTTTTGTGATCAAGTCAGCCTGGTAAAACAGGTTCGACTTGATGACGCTGGCTGCGACAGGAACAGGCGCAGGTAGATTTAAGTTCTGAAGACGACTTAACAATTCCCACTCTTTGAAAGAGCGAGTGAAATCAAGTCGGCGGCGCAGGTAGCGATCATTACTTATCCGGGCCACCAAACCGCCACGATGGTAGTGCTTGAGCACCAGACTGAGCCCCTGATAGTCGTAAAACATGGCCTCACCGCGACCTTCCGCGGTTTTTAACCGGGTTTCCTGTAACTCTGGAGAAAACAGTGCTTCATCCGGATGTTCAATCAGCGCAGCATCATATAGGATATGCCGCTGACCAATCTTTAGTTTTCGAGCATTTTTTTCAGATGACCCTGTCACGATTTACTCTATCGACCCCCCCGGAAAAACTTTGCATTTTGCGACTGTCAGCGTTGGGCGACATTACACACACGTTACCCGTTCTTAGAACCCTGCAAGCGCGTTGGCCCTCGACCAGCATTACATGGATTATCGGTAAAACCGAATATGAGCTGGTCAAAAATATTGATGGTGTCGAGTTTATCATCTTTGATAAATCACGTGGTTCAGGCGCATACTTTGATCTACGGTGCCAACTGAAAGGACGCCGTTTTGACATTTTGCTAGACATGCAGCTTTCCATCCGTGCATCAATTGCCAGCCTGTTCATTCCTGCGCGAGTCAAGCTGGGCTTCGACAAAAAACGCGCAAAAGATTTGCAATGGCTTTTCACCAATCATAAGATCAAACCCTCTTCTACCCGGCAACACGTGGTTGACAGTTTTCTTGAATTCCCGAAGTATTTTGGTCTCGAACCGGTGATGGAATGGAATCTTCCAGTTGTTTCTACAGCCAGAAACGCCCTGTTTCACAACCTGCCTGACGACAAAGAGTTCGCTGTCATCAACCCCTGTGCCATGGCGAAATCTCGTGACTGGCGGGACTGGAGCAGCGAGGGCTACGCAGCAGTCGCTGACTATTTAGCCGGCCAACGAGGCATGACCGTGGTGCTCACGGGTGGCCCTTCCCGCCGTGAAAAAAACGTTGCTGATACGATTTTGTCTCTATGCCAGGAAAAACCCGTGAACCTGGTAGGCAATACCAGCATTCCCGAACTGGTCGCCGTGCTTGATATGGCTCGTCTTGTCATCGCGCCTGATACCGGGCCAGCACACATAGCTAATGCTGTCGGCACTCCCGTCATTGGCCTCTACGCTTCCACCAATCCTGAAAGAGCCGGGCCCTACCGCTTCAGGAAATACTGGGTCAACAGGTACCCCGAGGCACTCGAAACCTGGCACCAGACCAGCGTAAGTGATGCTGCCTGGGGCAAGCGAGTTCAGCATGCTGAGGGCATGGCACTTATTACGCCCGAAGAAGTCATCAACATGGCGGATAAATTGCTCTCTGATACAGCACTCTAAACTCAGCTAAACACCGACAGAACAACGAATTACGAACATATATGATACAATCTGCGGCAATTAAAGAGCGGCAAATCCAGTCTTAGTGACGACAACACAATCAACACTTACACACTAACGAACTCAGGTCAGGTTAATGATCTGATCAAGGCTTAAACGAACGGAAAAATTATGAAGATATCAATTATTGGAACCGGCTACGTAGGACTGGTCACAGGTACTTGTTTCGCTGAAATGGGCAACTCTGTGACATGCGTAGATATTGATAAACGAAAAATCGAAAACCTGAAGAAAAATATCCTGCCCATTTATGAACCCGGGCTTGAAGAACTGGTTGCCAGCAATGCTAAAACTGACAGGCTGACCTTCACTACCTCTATCGTAGAAGGCGCCAGTAAATCTTCCGTACATTTCATAGCCGTCGGCACACCACCCGATGCCGATAGTGCCGCCGATCTTAAATTCGTGCTTGAAGTAGCTAAACAACTCGGTCAAACAATGACGCTGGATTACAATGTTATTGTTGATAAATCCACTGTGCCTGTCGGAACTGCTGACAAAGTCACCGCTGTTATTCAAAAGGAACTGGATAAGCGTGGCGTTAACATTGAATTTGACGTTGTCAGTAATCCTGAGTTTCTAAAAGAAGGTGCGGCCATAGATGATTTTATGCGCCCCGACAGAGTAGTTATAGGGGCCAGCACCGAGCGAGCACAAAAGACCATGCAGGATCTTTACAAACCTTTTATGGCCAGCCACGAGCGCATAATATGCATGGGAATTCGCGACGCAGAAATGACCAAGTACGCATCCAATGCCATGCTCGCCACAAAAATTTCTTTTATGAATGAAGTCGCCGAATTGTGTGAACGTCTAAACGTTGATGTTGGCAATGTTAGATTGGGCATGGGGTCAGATAGCCGTATCGGCTACTCATTCATCTATCCTGGTGCCGGTTATGGCGGATCATGCTTCCCCAAAGATGTGAAAGCACTGGTGGTAATGGCAAAAGATAATAGTGTGCCATCCAATATACTGGCGGCCGTAGAATCCAGAAACCAACGTCAAAAAGAACGTATTGCTATAAAAGTTAAACAACAATTTGACGGGGACATTGAAGGCAAAACATTCTGCGTATGGGGACTCGCTTTCAAACCTGGCACTGATGACATGCGAGAAGCGCCTTCATTACAAATCATCAACGACCTGGTCAGTGCGGGTGCAAAAATTCGGGCCTATGACCCGGTGGCTACTGAAACAGCCACAGACGCTCTACCAAAAACGTGGCTGGACGCTGGCCTTGTAACTCTATTCGATAATCCTTACACCGCACTGGAAACTTGTGACGCTTTAATTTTGGCAACTGAATGGAAACAATTTAGACGACCGGACTTCGAAAAGATTAAAAACATGCTAACACAACCATTGATTTTTGACGGTCGTAACCAATACGATCCAACAGCAATGAAAGAGCTAGGTATAATTCATATCGGCATAGGCAGAGGAAATCAATAACAATGGAAGCAAAGAAAATCCTTATTACTGGTGGAGGTGGTTTTCTTGGTTCTCATCTCTGTGAAAGGTTACTAAATGAAGGCAATGAAGTTATTTGTCTGGATAATTTTTTCACAGGAACGAAACAGAATATCATTCACCTGATGGATAATCCGCGTTTTGAAGTGCTGCGCCATGACGTCACCATGCCTTTATTCATAGAGATAGACGAAATATACAATCTCGCCTGCCCTGCTTCGCCTGTTCACTACCAGCATGACCCGGTGCAAACCACTAAAACATGTGTTCATGGCGCTATTAATATGTTGGGTCTCGCAAAACGCACTGGCGCAAGAATAATGCAGGCATCAACCAGCGAAGTATATGGTGACCCGGAAGTACACCCGCAAGTTGAATCCTATTGGGGTCGAGTCAATCCAATTGGAATTCGTTCATGTTATGACGAAGGAAAACGTTGCGCTGAAACATTATTTATGGATTATCATCGGCAACATAATCTTGACATAAAAATTGCACGTATATTCAACACCTACGGCCCAAGAATGCACGCCAATGATGGGCGCGTGGTCTCTAATTTTGTTGTGCAGGCACTCAAGGGCGAAGATATCACAATATACGGCGATGGCATGCAATCACGATCATTTTGTTATGTTGATGAGATGGTTGATGCTTTTATCCGCTTAATGACAACTGATCGCGATTTCATTGGCCCTGTCAATCTGGGTAATCCGGGAGAATTCACCATTAAGGAACTCGCCGAAAAAACAATCGCCATGACAGGATCAAAATCATCACTCAACAACCTGCCGTTACCCGAAGATGACCCGCGGCAACGACAACCAGATATAACCGTTGCTAAAGAAAAACTCGGCTGGGAACCGGTTGTCAATCTGGATGAAGGCCTTGCTAAAACTATCGAGTATTTTAAGTCTGTGGTCTAGTGTCCGGCCATACTTACTAAATAATGGCAAAGATTAGCGCATGTATCATCTCTTATAATGAAGAGAGTAAAATTGAAGCTTGCCTAAAAAGCCTGCTGCCTGTCGCCGATGAAATTATTATTATTGACTCACTCAGCACCGACGACACTATAAAAATAGCAAAACAATACACCGACAAAATATTTTCTCAAAAATTTCTCGGCCACATTGAGCAAAAGAATCTCGCTATATCCCGGGCATCAAACGATTGGGTGATCAGCCTGGACTGCGATGAGCGATTAACAGAAGAACTGCAGCAATCCATTCTGGCAATTAAAGACAAGCTGGATCAGTCTGATGCTTACAGCATGCCAAGAAAAACATTTTACATATATCGGTGGCTTAATCATTGCTGGTACCCAGACGTTAAAACACGCTTATTCAATAAAAATACCGCTAGATGGGGAGGCACAAACCCACACGATAGAATAATCACTGATGGGAAAAAGATCAGACAGTTAAAAGGCGATATACAACACTACTCATTTGATAGTGTCTCGGCACATTTAAAGACAATTGATAAATTTACCGAAATCGGCGCTATTGAACTCATAAAAAAGAAAAAGAAATTCTCGGTATTCAGCCCGTTAACACATTCAACCTGGATGTTTATCAAGATGTACTTCATCAAGCGCGGTTTTCTCGATGGTTTCGCAGGCCTGTTAGCATCAACTCTGTCTTTTGTGCATGTTTTTGTTAAATACAGCAAAGCCATTATTATGAAATATCAAAATAATTCATAATGAATATTCTTGAATTATGCCTGTCGCCGGGATTAGGTGGCCTTGAGCTATACACGTATCGAGCCAGCACAGCACTAAGCGCGAAACACCATGTCATCGTTGCTGTTGTTGAAAATAGCATGCTGGACAACTACTACAAAGAAAATTCAACACTTAAACGACTCCATATAAAAAGTAACCGAAACCCGTTACCGTTTATAAATGCCAAAAAACTTGCACGAATAATTGATGACAACAACATAGACGTTATTCACATGCACTGGGGGAGAGATCTTGCACTGGTCGCTTTCTCTAAATATTTTTCAAAAGCAAAACCCGCGATTATACATACACGCCATATGATGATTACACATGTTAAAAACGATTTTTATCATAATTTTCTATATAGTCAGATAAACCTTATGTTGACCATTACAAGAGAGCTGGAAAAATTAGCAAAATCATTTATTCACCGTTATGCCAGAAAAATAACCACTTTATACCACGGCGTAAAACAACCTGATAAATTTCTGGGTGCAACTGACATCAAACAACAACGTGAGGCATTAGGATTTTCAGAAGATGATTTCATTGCTGGCCTGATTGGCCGACTCGAGGAAAGCAAAGGTCAGCACCTGCTAATCAATGCCATCCACACATGCAGGCAAAACGGCCATCGTGTCAATGCATTAATTGTTGGTCACGAAATGAATCCCGGATACAGGGATAAGCTAAAAAGTCTGGCAACTGAACTTGGTGTTATTGAGCATATAAAGTTTCACGATTTCTCCAATAACCCGCAACAGCTGATGCAACTATGTGATTGCATCGTTCTCGCCTCTGGCAATGAAACCTTTGGCCTCGTATTACCAGAAGCCATGCGCGCAGGCATTGCGATCATTGGTAGTAATAGTGGAGGTGTTCCAGAAATTATTGATCACGAAAAAACCGGACTTCTATTTGAGAGCGGAGATGCTGCCAGCCTTTATGAACAAATAGAGCGCCTCTACGTGGATACTGAACTCAGGAAAAACATTGCCTGCAACGGCAAGGAAAAAGCAGATGATATTTTCAATAATGAAGACCACTTTATTTCGCTTGAAAAACATTTTCTGGATCTTATAAAACTACAATGAAATTCTGGTTCTCCAAGGGTGCCTGGGCATCAAAAAGCGCCCGTCAAAAAATCAACGGCCTGTCTTTTAACGACATTAAAAGTATTGCCGTGTTGAGGCATGCTGCACTTGGAGATATGGTACTCACTCGCAGCTTTCTGATCGAAGCCAGAAAAGCATTTCCGGATGCAAAAATCACCCTTAGCATTGTTAGCAATTACACACGTGGTGTGCCTGAAGATCTTGTCGACCGCATTCACATCGTGCACGGCTCTGATAATCGCGGCGTTTCTATTAGTGAACGCTATCAAAGAATAAAGCAACTCGGCCATCACGATTTCATCTTTGATCTGGCTTCAACCAATCGTTCCTACCTGACCTGTCTGCTGAATCCTGCGATATTGAAATTTGGCTTCCCTTACCGCTGGTCAAAAGCCAGGTTGTTTTATGATGTTGCCATCAATCGCAGTGACCTCGATTTCGAGGTATGCGACATGATAAAAATGCTCAATACATTGGGCATAAAAACAGCCTACCCGCATGTCTACAACATGCCGGGGTTGGCATTACAGCGTGATAAACCCTATATCGTCTATTTCATTGGTGCTTCAACACCCGACAAGTGCTGGCCTGCCGATCGTTTCACACAATTATTAAAACTTATGTCGCAGGACTATCCTGACCATGACCACCTGGTTCTGGAAGGCATCAAGGAGTGGGAGAATGCTGACAGGATTCTGGATCCGGTCAGGAGCATAAAAAATACAGGTGTAATCCAGTCAGATAATATCAATGATACCGTATCACTACTGAAAGGCGCTGACCTGGTTGTTTCGAATGACACCGGTATCCGACACCTGGCCATCGTGTCAGAAACACCCACGGTTGGTATCTTCTACAAAGACCCGTTCCGCTACTGGCCGAGATACGACATACACGATGTGGCGATACCTGATGAATCCGGCACAGCCTCGGTTGAAGTTGTGAGAAATGCCTGCCTGAGATTACTAAAAGCAGGGGGGCGGAGCGGACATTGAAAAAGCTTAAAAACATCTTGCCGAATGGGCGAAAAAAAACGCGAAGAAAAACTTTTTCTGTTTACGTACCTGAACAGCAGGACAGGACTTAGCCATTCCCAATGTTTATTGCATACTTGATGATTACGCCAACCAG
Source organism: Gammaproteobacteria bacterium (assembly GCA_003229115.1). Classification (GTDB taxonomy): domain Bacteria; phylum Pseudomonadota; class Gammaproteobacteria; order SZUA-229; family SZUA-229; genus SZUA-116. Next base: position 15,362 of record QIHT01000222.1, read on the forward strand.
TCCATCGCGTATGCTGGCCAACCTTAAAACAGCAGAAAAATATATAACGTTTTTCTTCGCGTTTTTTGCGCCCTTTGCGGCTAAAAATATTTTTTATAAATCATTACAAATAAACCGATACACAACAAGACGACAATTAACAGAATAAAACGAAAGCCTGTTCCGTAAATAGATACAGATATAACTATTTTTTAATACGCTTCGTAGGATTTCTCTTCAACAAAATCCGAACCAAGTTTTAGATTTATTGCACGTTTGACTTCCGATCGCCTGTCGTTGGTAATATATACTGACCTGGCGAGCTCGACAAAATGATCATCAAAGGTTTTTTTAGCCTCTTTTTCCCGGATATCATCTTCAATTTCCCACAATTTTTCGTTTACTACCCGAAGTTCGTTAACTTCCTGCTCAACATCTTCCCGCATGAATGGCAAACCCTCCAGGTGAATATTCAATGCATTTAGCTCCACATTGATATTCTTAAGCTTGCCGGCATCGGTAATTCTTTTTTGCTTGATTTCGAGGATAGTGATTTTATCAAAAAACTCGCCAATAGAAATTTCACACTTCACATTCATAGTATACTAGCTCTCAAAATAATCCACGGTAATTATCCACTTATTACTGAAAATATGCGAATTATAGCAGCACACCCTGTAAGTACAGACAAATACACCCTGATATATCCAGCCAGATCGCCAGTCATACAATATTGCCTGGATGCTACAATTGCCTGTCAATCAATAGCCGCACACTCATGTGTAATCCTTCAATCTAAACTGTTTGTATTATAAGATTGGTTGTTATATAAAACCCTCTATTCTAAGGAATAAGCCAGTGAAGAATATTTTTATCTATATTGTTAGCCGTATCATAAAGTTATTGGCTAACCTGACGAAAATTTTATGTTATATTTTCCACTTTCTTTTTCCAAATAAGAGATTTACCATTCCAGCTAAATCCGCCCCACTGTATAAAAAAAGAACAGGCTTCAATATTCCCACCATATTGTGGCAAACAAACTTCACCAATCGTGTAACCCTGGCCGTCTACATTAATTATTTATTTAATCGTTTGCTCGCCAACGACTTCGAATATCGCTTTATGATCACTAGCGACAGGGCAGATTTTATCAAATCCAGTTTTTCGTCGGAAATATACGATAATTATTCAAAACTACAAATAGGTGCAGCACAGGCGGATTTCTGGCGACTACTGGTACTTCAGAAACACGGTGGCGTTTATCTTGACATCGACGCGCACTTTGTATGGTTTTTGAGCTCTATTATTTGCCCGGGTGATAACGAGCTATATTTAGTAAAGAAAAATAATGAGATCAGCAATTATTTTATTGCCAGTAAAAATGATAATATCAATCTTGAAAAACTCATAAAGACTGTACTGGAAAACATAAAAAGCGCTACGTTAACCAACATATACGAGCTGACAGGGCCGACTGTATTCAACCAGGTTCTCGACATAAACAAGGTAAACACCAAATCTTATCGCCACATTTGTAACCAGGGTAATTTTACCAATGAATTTTTCCAGTACATCGACAAACCAGAGGGCAAATGGACCAGGGAACAGGAAAAAATCGATATTATAAAAAAATAACTGGCCGGTTTCCCCCAATGCGAAATACTTATCCGGCAGATTTCTGTTATAAATATCCAGCGCTACCACTTACGTTACGCCTGTATTTGAAACAAGCCCGCATACCGGCTGTCGGTTTTTTTTCTGAAATCAGTAGTATTCAATCCTGATGCCAATATTTCCCCTTATCCACAATATATCAAGCCAGCATGGCTTCTTATATGTTAATACCGGGTAAACATTCAATGCTTAAGACCCCGGAAAAAATACTCGTTATTCGTAATGACAAACTGGGCGATTTTATGCTCGCTTATCCCACGTTTAATGCGGTCAAAAAATCATTTCCGGATTCAACCATCTATGCCCTCGTTCCTGAGTACACCCGTCCTATGGCAGATGTTTGTCCATGGATTGATGAAATTATTTTAGATGAGAAGTCACATGGTCTGTCAGCCGCATTGCACCTGGCTAAATCACTAAAACACTACAAGCTTGATGCTGCCTTATGTCTGCACTCAGAGCCTTATGTTGCACTGGCTTTATACCTGGCAGGCATTCCTCATCGGTTTGCACCGGCCTCCAGAATAGATCAGATATTTTTCAATCACCGTGTTACACAAAGGCGATCAAAATCCATAAAACCCGAATATGAATATAACCTTGATCTGGCTAATTACATGGCTGAGTACTACAGCCTAAAACCCGTATCACCTGACAGCGCTCCCTACCTCAGCTTTCCAGCAGATACAACCAGCAGTTTAAAAAACACCTACCTTTCTTCCATGGATATCCCTGCTGAACATAAAATTGTAATTATTCATGCCGGCACGGGTGGTTCTGCCATCAATCTCAATATCAATCAATACAGCGAACTTGTTCATTTATTGTCAAAAGACCCGTTAATACATTTTGTTCTGACTGCGGGTCCCTCTGAAAAGCAACTTGCAGAAAACCTGTCCCGGCTAATTTCCGACTGTAAACATACTATTTACCACTCAACTGATGGCCTGGAGGCATTTTCAAGATTTATTGCAATAGCCGATCTATTCATCAGTGGCTCAACCGGGGTATTACATATTGCCGGAGCCATCAACGTACCAACCGTAGCATTTTATCCTGCCAGGCGCTCTGCAACATCAATTCGCTGGAGAACACTTAACAGTCAACAAAAATACCTGTCTTTCTCCGCTGATGACGACAACAGTGGCTTTGAATCTCTGGATATTAATTCAATACATCAGGCCATTATATCTTCACATATAATATAACCACCCTGAGCAATAGTAATTTTAAGGAAGCTCTGATTAATACACTACAACAAATGCAGTATACTCACGGTTATGTATCAAAATTTGTATCACCATACTTGTTAAACAAGTTTGTATTTTTTACAACCTCATCAAGTTCGCAATACTTCACAAATTCTACGAACAAGTGGCTGCCAATTAGTATTTTTGGGTTTATCTGTAGCATCAGATTTTCTTTAAATATTTTTTTTCTTATTTCTAACGGAATATTTTTATTTTTTCTAATTGCTCTTCGATACGCCCTGTAGGTAAAAAACAATATTAACGGATATAGAATAACTAGAAGCAGAAACGATGTGATATTTACACGAGTATGGTGAATTTTTTTTATTTTCAGCCCCGATAACAATGCCATTAATTTCAATCGCTGAATACCAATAAGGTACATGTGTCCAAAATAAAAACGCATATCCTTGCTGTCTGATTTAGAAAACCATATTGATTCAATTTGATTAGGTGGCATCAACTTATATTGCTCTGATTCATTAAGCATGTAGCTCAATTTTGCACGAAGATTTGAATAGTTGGGGGTCGTCAGCAATAACCGTCCTTCCGGCTTCAGAATTCTGTTCATTTCCTGCAACGCATGTAATTGGTCAGGTAAGTGTTCAATACCCTCCTGAAATAATACATAATCTGCATGTGATGAATGCACAGGTAATTCACCACCAATGTCAGCAGCTTTACATTCCACGCCTTCAGTTTTGAAAAACTCGGGAAACAGGTCATACGCCTCAACTTTAGCGCCTGCATCTCTCAACAACCCTGATGAATACCCAGAACCCGCAGGGCAATCAACAACAATTTTTCCAGCCAACCGGTTCCAGTTATGCAGAATGTATTGCCTGACGAAGTGTTTGATGTCTTTTGTACCACCTATCTTCATGCGCTGATTACCTTATTGTAAATCTCATCGACCGTAATACTTTTTAGACAATCGGTATGACCCAATGGACAGACCCGTTTAAAACAGGGACTACATTCGAGATATTTATAATGGACATTGAGTTTTTCCTGCCCGGTTAATGGCGGTGTATAGTCAGGTGTTGAAGAACCATAAATAACATGCACCGTTATGCCAACTGCAGCAGCCATGTGCATCAAACCCGAATCATTGGTAACCACGTGTTTTGCACATGACAGCAGGTCAACCACATCTACCAACTGCGTTTTTCCGCACAGATTAAATCCTGAATCACCTTTATCCCCGGCAATCTCCTCGCCCAGGGCTGATTCTTTTGCCGAGCCTAGCACCCAAACCTGGTACCCGCTGGCAATTAGCTTTTCAGCAAGCTCTGAATAATAACTAACCGGCCATTGCTTGGCAGGGCCGTATTCCGCACCGGGCATCATACAGATAACAGGCCTGTCTAATGTGATATTCAATGTACCTAATAATGTATCCCGGTTGGCCGTGTTCGTATTTAATACGGGAAACGGTATAGCTGGCGGATTATCAATTTTCCCGTCATACGCATGCGCAACATAACGCTGCACGGTTTGCTCTAACATCTGCTTATCCAGTTTCCGAATATCATTGAGCAGGCCGTTACGCATTTCACCTCGATATCCGGTTCTAATTTTCGCCTGTGCAAAAAACGGAACCAGTGCTGACTTCCACGACCTCGGTAAAACAATGGCATGCGAGTAATTATTATCCCGCAACATGCGGCCTTTTTTTATTCTTTTCAACAATGAAAACTCACCATGTGATACCGGCAATGAAATACCTTCATGAACTTGCGGCATTCTCTCCAGCACCGGTAATGACCATTCAGGTGCAATAACATCAATGAGGCAATCTGGATAAAGGTTTTTTAGTGTAATAAACAGTGACTGCGCCATCACCATGTCGCCAACCCATGAAGGGCCTACGATGAGGTATCGTCGTTGGTCATTTGTCATGGCTCGGTTCAACCTTTATTACTGGCATATAAATCTGCGATTTCTGTGTTGTGTCGTAGGTGATTCTGGTTAATCGTGCCTACGATCATGCTGCTCATGCCGGGTTGACCGAGTACGTGCCTAAATGCTTTCTCTATGCCTGAACCACCGGATGCTGTATCAGCATGACCGCTAAGCAAGCCCTTTTTTACAACGACACCTTTGTTTAATTCTTTCGCACGGTTAAAAACAGGCAGTTCATCGTTATATTCAAGATTGGAGGTCGCCATCACAACATCACAATGTTCAACAACCCACAAACCGCCCTCAACTGTTTTGCTGGACATACCAAAGGCCTTTATCAGCCCTTGCTGTTTCAGTTTTTCAAGTTCATCTAATGCTTCTTCATGATTAATGATCTCCATATCATCACCGCTTGAATGCACCAACACTACATCAAGCACATCGCGTTGCAATGTTCTAAGGCTGTTTTCAACACTTTTACGTGTGTGAGCAGCAGAAAAATCAAAAGATGATTGTCCATTCTCGAATATTTCACCGACCTTGGTTTCTATGACCCAGTCGTGACGGTTTGGTAATAACTTTCCTAAACGTTGTTCACTACTTCCATAGGCAGGCGCCGTATCGATAAAGTTAATTCCCAACGACCAGGCCAGTTCCAGTATTTCAACCACTTGCCTGTCATCCGGGAGCTCGAAACCCGTCGGGTACTTCACCTGTTCGTTTCGGCCCAGCTTGACTGTACCCAGGCCGAGCACACTAACATCTATTCCTGTAGAACCTAGTGGCCTTAACTCCATCGTGCTTCCTCTTGCCAGGGTAGCTCAGCGTAAGACGCTATTGGCCAGCACGGTAAAACATCATCCGGCGTGCGTGCTATGTTTGCAGCATCAATCATACTGATTACCTGCTCGGCCAACACGGGGGCTAATGCCATCTTGGTCGGCCATGCAGTGATTACGTTATCACTTTCCTCGGCAAAAAACGTGTCGGGACGTTTACTGCCCTCCTTCCTGACTTCAGCGCGATCAATATCCAGTACAGCCCATTGCGAACTGGATAGATCCAGCCACGGAATCAGTTCGGCCAGTTCTTTTTTTGCGACTTCTATTTGTTCGGTATTCGATCTGTTGACACCGTCTTCGGCTAACTGGCCACCTAGATACCAGACAATATCACCCTGTTTGTCAAAATGTGAAGTAATGGTAACTCTCGGGTTCACGCTTGCGCCCATGCAGTGCGCGTAAATCATGTCCTGCAAACCCCCTCGCACAATCACCATTTTCAAAGGACGAAGTTGCATTTCCGGTGTCTGAATATTCAGCGCTGACAAAAGCGCTCGGTTTCCCTGACCCGCCATCAGTACCAGTTTCCGGTAATTGAAGGCGTAGCGCTGACCATCAAAACTTTCAACAGTCAGCGATTTTCCGCGATGCTGGAACTCATCTTTCCTGATAGCGAGAATCGATGGTATTAATGGCGCCGCAATAGCGCGCACCACGCTCAGGGTGTCAAACACGGGCTCATCGAGCGCATAGATCTGGCCCTTAAAATCGGCGTGGTCAAATAATTTTGGTCTGGATTTTTTTTCGACTTCATTCGTTCTGGCACGCATCACTTTACTGGCAAAAAATCCGGAAACACGTGATGTCAGGCTGGAAGTTGACCATAGATAGTGCGCATCAGAAAGTAAGGTAGCCTGCGACAGATCAATCTCACCCTTTCCCAGAAAGCATTCTCGCCACAGGGCAGGCATACCGGCCACCGCTTCAGAGGATGCGGTGAGCTTGCCAGTAAGTGCATACTTGGTACCACCGTGGATGATGCCTTGCGCATAGCGTGTCTGGCCCGCACCAAGCGCTTCGGATTCAAGCAGTACCGCCTTATAGCCAGCTTGCTTCAATCTCGCCAGCGCCCATAAACCAGCAATACCACCACCAACGATTAACACATCAACATTCACGTCAATTGCTGAGTTATTCATATCTGCCATTGATTATACTGCCGACTAATAACTGCCAACTGAAAACTTTATTTACCCTTGTTCCGGATGGAACCAATAATTTCTGTCGTAGAAACGCCATCGACATAAGTTAACACCTTAACTTCACCGCCGGCCTCTCTCACACAATCGCCACCGGGTATTTCATCAGGGTTGTTATCGCCACCCTTCACCAGGATATCGGGCTGTAAGTCACAGATTAATCTTGTAGGTTTATCCTCAGTAAACGGCACGACCCAGTCAACACTTTCCAGCGCTGCCAGCATACGCATACGAAAATCAACTTTATTGACCGGTCGATCTTCGCCCTTAAGGCGCCTGACAGTTTCATCAATATTCACTGCGACAATGAGTCGATCACCTAATTCGCGAGCCTGCTGCAAATAAGTCACATGGCCAGCATGCAAGATGTCAAAACAACCATTAGTCATAACAATTTTCTCGCCATGTTCGCGACAGGCCTTTACAGAATTCAATAAAGTTTGTTCGTCAAGAACACCACGCTCAACACTAAAGTATTCTCGACTAGCCTGCCGCAACTCATCAACCGTCACGCTTGCAGTTCCTGATTTAGCCACAACAAGACCAGCTGCAAGATTGGCCAGGGCCGTGCTCGATGACAAAGTTTCACCTGCGGCCAATGATGCGGCTAATGTCGAGATAACAGTGTCGCCAGCTCCGGTGACATCATAAACTTCACGTGCACGAGTCGGCATATGGCTGGTTTCTGTTTTTGTATCAACCAGCGTCATACCATGCTCACTGCGGGTAACCAGTAAAGCATCAAGCTGGTATTGCTTGCATAACTTTTCTGCCTTATCGGCCAGCGACTCCTCATCACCGCATTCACCCACCACTGCTTCAAACTCGGAAAGGTTAGGTGTAATTAAACTCGCACCCGCATACCTGTCAAAATCACTGCCTTTGGGATCGACCAGCACAGGGATATTTTTCTGTTTGCACATTGCAATTAATGTTTGCACGTTACGCAAACATCCCTTACCGTAATCTGAGCACACAACAACATCATGCGTATCCAGCAATTTTTCAAACTCGGTTTCCATCGCCGTTAAATCCTGACCAACAAAACCATCCTCAAAATCCAGGCGAATCAGTTGCTGGTGGCGACTCATGATCCTTAACTTGGTCACTGTCGCATTATTTTTAAATCTTATAAAACTTGTCTTAACACCGGCTGACTTCAGATTTTTCTCAAGCGCATTGGCTACATCATCATCACCGGTCAAACCCAGCACCGTACTTTGCGCACCCAACACAGCAATATTCAATGCGACATTACCTGCGCCACCCGGACGTTCTTCGATTTTACTTACATGCACTACAGGAACGGGGGCTTCCGGAGATATACGCTCGGTTGGGCCATGCCAGTAACGGTCAAGCATGAGGTCGCCAACGACCAGGACTTTGGCATTTTCAAAAGAAGGGATCTGTATTTGCATGCTAAGGATAAAGAACTAATCCGTCAGAATATACTTACAACCACAATAAGGACAACTGGCAGAGCCTGTTTCTTCTACCGGTATATAAACACGCGGATGCGAATTCCACAAACTGGAACCCGGCATTGGGCAGTGTATCGGCAAAATATCTCTGCTTACCTCATGCACTGTTTCATCATTTGGTGTGTCCAGATCTTCTTGTGTCGCTGTATGTGGGTTTGGCATTACTGTTCCTGTTCAAAGTTAATTTTTTAGCCGCGAAGCACGAAAAAACATATCTGCATTACTTTTGCGCTCTTTGCGTCTTTGGCGGCAAATATATTTACATATTTATTTTTTAACCAGAGTTAACCAATCTGGGTGCACATCCAGACGCCCATGTACTGCATCGAAATACATAGCCTGTATTTTTTCCGTTATCGGGCCACGACCACCATTACCGATAACTTTATCATCGACTTCACGAATCGGTGTAACTTCTGCTGCAGTTCCGGTAAAGAAAGCTTCATCAGCATTATAAATGTCTTCAATCTTTAGAACTTTCTCAACCACGTCATGGCCAGCTTCATTCGCCAGGGTAAATATCGTATTTCGAGTAATACCGTTCAACGCCGCCGTTAGTTCTGGTGTATACAATACACCGTCTTTAATAATAAAAATATTCTCGCCACTGCCTTCCGCCACATTGCCTTTACTGTCCAGCAGCAAAGCTTCATCATAACCTTTAGATAAAGCCTCACCCAAAGCCAACATGGAATTAATATAATTACCGTTAGCTTTTGCTTTATACATGCTCGGGTGTAAATCATTTTTCACATAAGATGATTTTCGAATACGAATACCGTTCTCCATGTTTTCCTTGCCCAGATAGGCACCCCACTCCCAGGCAGCGACGATTACATGGATTTTTAAATTATCTGCACGCAAACCCATGCCTTCCGAACCATAAAAACACATAGGGCGGATATAAGCGGATTCCAGATTGTTTTCACTGACCGCTCTGCACTGTGCGTCGTTAAGCGTGTCACTATCATACGGAATTTCCATATTCATGATATCTGCAGATTCATACAAACGATCGGTATGTGCCTGTAATCTGAAAATAGCGGCACCCTGTTCGGTTTTATACGCGCGCACACCTTCAAACACACCCATGCCGTAATGCAGTGTGTGTGTTAAGACATGGATTTTGGCATCACGCCAGTCAACCATTTCACCGTCAAACCAGATGACCCCGTCGCGGTCTGCCATGGTTTGCATAATTCATCTCCAATAAAAACTTTAATTCAATTTTTCACCACAAAGGTGCACAGAGAATATCGAGTTGTAACAACCATTACCTACTCTGTGAACCTCTGCGGTTCAATCTACCACTAGCCAGTAGGCATTAATCGTTTCCAAACGCGAACCACCTGTTCACGATGATCCTGCATTGCAGCATTCGTTTTTTCAGTCTGCTCAATTAATAGCGCCTTCCTGTTCGCTCGTTTGCGATATTCCTTATATGCCGCCCTCAAGTGCTCTGATTCATCAGCTTCAAGCCAACCACAGGCCACCAATCGTTCGAGATAAACCAGCGTTGACGTGGTATCCAGTATGTCGGGACACTCTTTAGCGTTCAATAAAACACCGGCCTGAACAACAAATTCAATATCAACGATACCACCAGCATCCTGCTTGATATCAAAACCACCATTATCCTGATTCGCCAGGTGGTTGCGCATTTTCTCGCGCATATCAACCACTTCCTGACACAAACTGCTCTTATCCCGCTGCACAGCCAGTACTGTCTCGCGAATTCTACCAAATTCCTGCCTCAAGTGGTCATTACCGGCGACAATACGCGCTCTTATTAATGCCTGGTGTTCCCAGGTCCAGGCTTTTTCCTGTTGGTAGCACTCAAAGGCCGCAAGACTACTCACCATCATGCCCGAATTGCCGTCAGGCCGAAGACGTATATCCGGCTCATACAGCATGCCGGAATACATTCGTGTGCCGAGTATATGCAACACACGCTGTGCTACACGACTAAAAAAAAGCGAATTATCAATCACCTTATCGCCATTGGTATACGCCTTTTCTGCCCCGCCGTTATGCAGGAAAACGATGTCCAGATCCGAGTCATAGCCCAGCTCAGCTCCACCCAGTTTGCCATACGCAACAATGCCCATCGACGGGAAAAACTCGTCACCATCTATGATGCAGACGGGCTGACCGTATTTATTACACATGTCGTCCCACGCCAGTTGCAAACTGGTGACCAATACCACTTCCGCGATATAGCTCAGCGTATCACCCACATCGGTCACTTGAAGTACATGACTAACATCCAGCACGGCGGCTTTCATCACCTGGGTATTTTTAAATTGCCGCAGACGATCCATGTACTGCTCGAGATCATTTTCCTTAACCGACGAAATTAGATAAACCAGCTCTTCAGTTAGTAGCCGATGGCTTTTGCTCTGATAAAGTTCGCGCACGTCCAGCAATTCATCAAGCAGTATTGGGTTCGCCATTAACTGTTTCACGAACCAGGAACTAACTGCGCACAGCGATAACATCTGTGCTCGTGCTACCGGATACTCAAGTAATAAATTTATATAGATTCGCCGACCGACGACAGCATTAATAATTTCAAGAATACGCTCCAGTAAAACCGTCGGTTCCGGGAAAGCGGTTATTTCCTGCAACAATTTTGCCAGCAAACTTCGCAACCGTTTGGACGCAACATCCGACAAGGTTTTTATACGGGCATTTTTTCTAAAACCATCCAGTTTCTTCAACGCCTCAAAATGATCGGAAAACCCATGTTCTTCCAGCCATTTCAATAAACCCTCATTGGCTGAGGTATCAGCCCAGTAAACTTTTAATGCAACGAGTTCATCACTGCCTGCTTCAGTTTCATCTTCATTAGAAACGATACTGTGGAAAACAGCATCTACATTTTCCGTATGCAACTCGAGTTGTTTATTGAGTTCACCCCAACCATCACAGCCCATGGCAAAACTCATTTTCTGTCTACCCACTTCATCCCCGGGCAAAGTATGTGTTTGCTGATCACGGTCCATTTGAATTCTATTTTCAAGCCGTCTTAAAAAATGATAAGCCTGCTTCAGTTGATCGGCTTCATCGGGTGTAAGAATACTCATGCTTTCAAGAAGACCCAGCACATCCATAATGCCTCGGGTCTGCAGCGCCACATCTCGCCCACCACGAAGCATCTGAAATGTTTGTCCGATAAACTCGATTTCGCGGATACCACCACGACCCAACTTCACATTATTATGAATACCTTTACGCTTCACATCGGCTTCAATCATCTGTTTCATTTCACGAATGGATTCAAATGCCGAGTAATCCAGATAACGCCTGTAAACAAACGGCCGTAACATCGACTGCAAAGTTTCAATGTCAGCTCCGGTGCCAGCAATCGCTCTGGCTTTAATCATCGCATAACGTTCCCAGTCACGACCCTGGCTCTGGTAATACTGCTCCATCGCGGTAAACCCCATGACTAACGGGCCACTCTCGCCGTACGGCCGCAGGCGGGTATCAACCCTGAAGACAAAACCCTCTTGCGTGGTTTCATTCAAGACTTTGACAAACTGCCGGGCCAGGCGAAGAAAAAATTCATGGTTAGTAAGACGACGCCCACCCTCGGTTTGACCTTCCTCGGCATAAGCGAAGATTAAATCAATATCGGATGAGAAATTTAACTCGTAACCACCTAACTTACCCATGGCAAGCACTAATAGTTTCTGTGGCACACCAGCTTCGCTTGTTGGCGTGCCCATTACCTGTATGGCTTTACTGTAAAGGTGATCTAAAGTAACCGACACCACAGCTTCAGAAAAACCACTGAGCTCGCGAAGCACCTGACTCAAGCTGGCAATATCACCAAGGTCGCGCCATGCAATACGCAACATTTCCCTCTGGCGCAGCTGACGTAATGCCTCCATCAGGCTATCATCAGACTCATCCGCACTACTAATCGCAAGCTGAACACGCGATTTAAAATCAGACAACCCGGAGTCGGCTTCAATATCTTGTTCGAGCAAAGCCTTCAATAAAAAAGGCTTGCGTATACACAAACGAGCAACAAACTCACTGCACGCCCAAATCTTACCCACACGTGAAGCATGAGCATGAAGTTCAGGGTCTATATCTGAAGACTCACACGATTGCAGCCAATCCTGCCAGTACAGGTCGACTGGATCCCGCAAAAGTTGCGGCAGTGATTCGATTAACTCGGGGGGTGTTGACGGCATGCTCTAATCGGGTAAAAGACGATATCGGAAATATACGCCTTCTACCGAGATGAGCAACAACTGAAAGCAGTTCTAACTAAAAATACCTTTCAGCATAAAGAAGAACACGATGGACAAAATAGCTCCGGCAGGCAATGTCACTATCCACGACATGAAAATATTTCTGATAACAGTAACATTTAATGCTGCCATACCTCGTGCCAGCCCTACGCCGAGTACCGCTCCAACCAGCGTATGTGTGGTAGAAATCGGCAAGCCTGTACCTGACGCAAACACTACCGTTGTTGCCGCTGCCAGTGTTGCAGCAAAACCGCTGCTCGGTGTCAGTTCGGTAATATTATGCCCCACAGTGGCAATCACTCGTTTGCCGTACATCATCAAACCCAACACAATACCCACACCACCTAATGCCAGCACCCAAATTGGCAATGCCGCATTAGCTGCAACTTCACCGCCACTGTTTACGATACTCACCACTGCGGCGACAGGCCCGATAGCATTAGCCACATCATTTGAACCATGAGCAAACGCCATGGCGCAGGCTGTCACTACCATCAACACACTAAAAACGCGCTCAACATTGGCGAAATGGAAGTCACGATCAGCCTTCGGATCAAGCTTTATTCTGGAGACATAAAACTTACCCAACAACATAACAGCCAGACCCACGAGCAGCGCGTAAAAGTAATTCTCGCCCGCAGTATTTTCCAGCCCTACATGCTTTAAGCCTTTCATAAAAGTCACTAGCGCGATAATGAATCCCACCAGGAACATATACATGGGCACATATTTTTTGGCATTTTCGAACGGATGCTCTGTATTCAGGATCAGCTTTTGCACACTGCTAAACAAGACAAAGGAAATAAGACCGGAAAGCACGGGGGACACCACCCAGCTCGCCACAATAAATCCAACTTTATCCCACTTCACCGCATCCATGCCGATGCCCACCATAGCAAAACCAACGATGGCACCCACGATGGAGTGCGTGGTTGATACCGGCCAACCATTCCTTGAGGCGATCAGTAACCAGATACCCGCTGCCAGTAGCGAAGCTAACATACCGTAGAGCAACAACTCGGGTGTTGCCGATAACATGTCAGCATCAACAATGCCTTTGCGAATAGTTTTGGTGACTTGACCACCAGCCAGAACGGCACCAGCGAATTCAAAAACGGCAGCAATAATGACCGCCTGTTTGATAGTGAGCGCCCTGGAGCCCACTGAAGTTGCCATAGCATTGGCAACATCGTTGGCACCAATACCCCAGGCCATAAACAGGCCGAAAACAGCGGCCAGAATCAAAAATACAGTACCGTACTCAGCAATAATTTCCATCGACTCTCTCCTAACGCGCCAACATCAACTGCAGGCGACTACCCACACGTTGAGAGAGATCAGCCACATCACCGGTCTTTTCAATAATCCGGTACAAAAACATAACATCGACGGGATGCAGATCTTTTTCTATAGCAAATAATTTGTAACGAATGGCTGACTGTAAATTGTCGGTATCGCTTTCAATATCATTCAGTTTGGTAATCATATCGGAAACAATTTTTATTTCCTGACCACTAAAACCGGTTTCAACCAGCTCATCGAATTCGTTAATCGCTTTTCTGGCTTGCTTACAGGCATCTACACAACGTTGAACGAAACGAATGTAATCTTCCTGAATAATATCCGGCAGCAACATTTTTCGACCAAGAATCGTGCCAGCAATATCCTTGGACATATTAGCGACCTTATCTTGTGTGAGTAACACATTAAGCAAATCATTTCTTGAAACAGGCATAAACAAACCTTTCGGCAAATTTAAACGAAGTTTCTTTTTAAGAACATCAGCTTCTTTTTCAAGATTAGATATAAGCTGTTGACGATCCTTTACAGTATCCCAATCTTCATTGATAACAGCGTTAAATAAAGGAACTAACTCGGAAACACAGGCATAGACTTTCGCCATGTGTTCTTGCAGGGGACTGACAGGGGATCTGCCAAAAATCCCGGACATATAACCACCCTTAGGCATCTTACTTCTCCTTCCGGCACCATTGCACGGAAATATGATTTCTTTCGACTTTTTAATTTCCGCGCATTGTAATCATTTCGCAACAAAAGGAAAGCTTTTTTTTAAGTTTTTTCTTATTTATTTTTTTCTCCCAATAACATATTGAAATAACAGTAAAAATTAATTTCTAAAAAACGCCCCCACGTTACCATCGTCTTATCTCTGCAACAAAACGTTATCTTTATTGATACTTTTAACCTTAAATTGTTTCACACAACGTACAAATTTTTGCTTGAGCTCCACATCACTTGCATCACCATAACGAAGATCCTGATAGTAACTGATAATCATTTCGGCTTTCTCGTCCACAACCGGAAACAACATTGTTATCCGGGCCAGGTACTCACGCGAGCCCTCATAAGGCTTTCTACCCAAACCGGCTTTTGCAAGTTTGTTGCAAAACATATCGTAGTAGTAACGCGTTCTATCTTTTGGCCCATCGGCACGTCGGCGAAAAACCCACAGCGCTACCAGGCCACCACAAACACTCATTGCAATTACCAGCCATGTCACCAGCGTTGAAGCATTAATATCTTCTACACCTAAACGAGAAAAAAGTTCTTTTTGTTTTTTTTCATCAAAACCAACCACCCACTGATTCCATGAGTGATGGAAACTGTCCCAGTGATAACGTATCTTGAGGAAAACAAAGTTATTGGAACTTAAAATGGATGGCAGACGCGCCAGCTCAAGTCCTGCATTCTGAATACCCTGCTCAATCCGCTCGGGCGACACTGCGGCGGTGGGGTCTACCCGTACCCAGCCTCTGTCTTTTAACCAAACCTCAGTCCACGCATGTGCATCGGACTGGCGAATAATCATGTAATCGTCAACAGGGTTAATCGTTCCACCCTGATAACCCACAACAACTCGTGCAGCAACACCACCCGCACGCATAAGATGCACGAATGCACTGGCATAGTGCTCACAAAACCCCCGGCGCGTTTCAAACAAAAAATCATCCATCGCATGCCTGCCTAACAATGGCGGAGAAAGCGTATAGAAAAACTCCTGATTCCTGAAGTACTGCAACACCGTATCAATAAACTGAACATCATTCCCACCTGCTTTTAATTGTGTTGCCAGTTTTTTAGTGCGTTGATTAATATTGACCGGCAAAGCAAGATTTTTTCTCAGCTCAGGAAGAAACAGGCCATGATTAACTGCATGCAAATCTGATTGCATTTTGTAGATGATGACATCGTTGATTTTATTATCTGCAAATAACTGAAGCTCACGGGTAACTCTGTATTTTTGATCATAACCGATCATTTTCTCCAGAGAATAAAGCCAGCTACGACCATGTGACTCAAGTGTTACTGTATATTTTATAATGTCTGATTTTTCATCTTCATAAACAACATCTGGGCGCGCCCGGGACGGCGCATCATCACGTGTCCATTTTTCTCCATCGTAATGCGATAACACCAAACCACGCCAGTACAGATTTTCATGCGACGGCGGCTCAGCCTCGAACTGAACACGAAAAGCCACTGCACCTGAACTTATAAGACGATTAATACTACCTGGCGACATTTCATCACTAATGCCTGTTTTCGCTGCCTGCGCATCATCAGGTAATGCCCAAAGCGGGCCATTGATACGCGGAAACAGGATAAACAGAATAAGCATGAGCGGTGTTGCCTGAAGAATCATCTTGCCCGAGACACGAAGCCTTGACTTGAAATCCATCGAACCCAGTCTGTCACTAAAAATAATTAATAATGAAGTCAGATAGATAACCACTGCAAAAACGTAGACTGCGACCCACGGATCCTGCGTGTGAAAAAAATTACTCGCTATTAAAAAATAACCCATGAAAACAACCACGATGGCATCACGCTTACTTTTCATCTCGAACAATTTACTAAAAGACAGTAAAAGCAACATCGATGTACCGGGGCCCTGACCGAAGATACTGCCGTAAGACACTATCAACAAAGACACGATGACAGCTGCCAGAAGGAGTCGAATAATTTGTTTCGGTTGAGATAGGCGACCTGAAATAATTAACACTGCCCACAACGTTAAGATGGCTACCAGTAATAAGACAGGAACAGGCATGCGCGAATACAGGGGTAACGCGACCAGATGAATACCGATCAAGACAGGCATCAGTTTGTTTTTGTCATTCACCATACAAAGCCAGTACTTTTAAACAACGACCACAATGTGAATAGCCATGTGCTGGAGCGATTTCCAATGCCGGCAAACGTAAACCATATTGACATCCCGCCTCCTCAGCATCAATCACCAGGCGCGTCATCATCGACAAACGGTTTTCCATTCCTGACATCGCCAGCGCCTGCCACTCTATCCACTGTAGCTGCGGTTGTCCGCCGGCAAACTCCTTGGTGTATATCTCGCCCGAACGCGCCACCGCTTTCCAGGCAATGCGTCGCCAGGAATCCCCCGCCTGGTATTTTCTTAATCCGGTATATTCTTCCAGACCCGCTCCGCGGTAGTCATGTTCACCATCGTCAATCGTGGTTGAAAAAACCTCATCGGCTTTAGCCGCAGGTTTCGGATAAACCAGGCACTGCATGGACAACTCGATCCATGTCCATGCCACAAACAGTCCAGTGGGAAACTCGGTATACAAACGAAAACGTCCCGCATTCAGCATGCCCCGTTTATTAGTAGTGACCTGAAAATGCAATAACGCAAGACCATCCGCTGGCACATCAACCACTTCGTATTCATGGCCGTCCTGTGAAATCGCTATGGAATATCGAATTTGAGGATCAAGATTTTCCAACTGCACTGCAAAGATTGCCTCGTCGCCAGCAAACACTGGCGTGCAACCACCAGCACGCAAACGCAGGCCAGCAAGATTTCTCCAGCTGGCAAACATAACGATGTTGCCGAGGCCCGCCAGCAAAAACGTCAACATAAATCCCAGACTTTTACTGTAATTCACCGAACCTAAAAGCAATAACAGCAACAGCACACCAAAGATAATGCCAAATTTGGTGGGTAATATATAAACACGATTCTTATCCAGCACGACGGTGCCATCAAACGGCCCGATACGTTTGGCGATAAACTTGAAGACCGGCCTTTTAGTAAAGTCCGGTAATCGGAAAAATGATTTTATTGCACCCGCGGCAAACACGAATCAGGGTATAGGTACAGATTCTGAAATATACGAAGCCGCCGTCTGATTTTTTTCTTTCAGCTCATCTGACGTCAGCACCAGACGGTGATTAACCACGGCAGCTATCACCTCCTTAACATGTTCGGGTAATACATAGTCCTGGCCATCAATCAACGCCAGGGCTCTGGCCGAGTTCAACAAAGCCAGGCCACCGCGTGGTGACAAACCAAATTCGAACATGGGCGAGCCACGGCTGAAATCAAGTATCGCCTGAATGTAGTCCATTAAAGCTTCAGAGACATGAAGTCGGGTGGCATGTTTCTGAATGGTGAGTAATTTGCCGCTATCCAGCACCGGTTTGATGTGCTCGATCATGTCGCGCCTATCCTCTCCCTGCAACAACTCGCGCTCAGCCTCTCTGTCGGGAAAACCCAGGTGAAGTCGCATCAGGAAGCGGTCAAGCTGCGATTCCGGCAGCGGGTAGGTTCCCACCTGGTGCACCGGGTTCTGCGTTGCAATCACAAAAAATGGTTGCGGTAAATCACGCGTATCACCTTCCACCGTCACCTGGTGTTCTTCCATGGCTTCCAGCAGGGCGCTCTGCGTTTTTGGCGTGGCGCGATTGATCTCGTCTGCCAGTATGAAATTGGAAAAAATCGGCCCGGGGTGAAATTCAAAAGCTGCTCGATCACGGTCGTAAACCGAAACACCCAGCACATCCGCCGGTAACAGGTCAGAGGTAAACTGGATACGCTGAAAATCCAGTCCCATAACTTGAGCAATGGCGTGCGCCAGCGTGGTTTTACCCACCCCAGGCATATCCTCAATCAACAGATGGCCTTTGGCGACAAGGCAGGTTAAAGCCAGTCGTATCTGCTCTGGTTTACCCAGAATAATCTGACCAATGCTTTCGGCTGCCTGCTTGAGCAGCAGGGTGGAAGCCTTGCCGATGTTGGTCGCGGGAGGCGTAGTGTTAATGCCCATAAGAATATTTTCCTGTTTGCCTCCAGAATAGCACTACCTGTCCTGTTCAGGGTTGATTTGAGCAATGATTTCCCCGTTAAAAATGTACATCATTTTTTGCCGCAGAGCACTAAAGAGGTTATTGTTACCGTCTGTCATCCCGAACGAATGTGAGGGATCTGTTGCATTGAAGCACAAGATCCCTCACATTCGTTCGGGATGACAAAACATTAATGAATTGGCCAGATTTTTCCTCTGTGTGCTCTTTGGCAAATAAAAAATCAGTCCGGCAACACGCAGAGTATCCACATTAACCGCTCAAAAACAAGGTTCATTGGCGCAGAAAAACAAGCATCAAAACCCGCCTAAACTTTGACTCCACGGGCTTTTCCCCGTAGCATTGCGGCCTGCTTTAGAATAATTTTAGAGGCTGTAGATGAATAACGTTAAGGTCAAAAATTTCACTGTCGGTAAAGGCGAAAAACTCTGTGTTATCGCCGGCCCCTGCCTGCTGGAAAATCAGGATCTGGGCATGCGGGTGGCTGAGCACATGGTCGGGTTATCTGAAAAGCTCGGCTTTAATTACGTCTTCAAATCCTCTTACGAAAAAGACAACCGCGGTGCTGCCGGCAACCACCGAGGTCTGGGCATTGATGAAGGTCTCAAAGCTCATCAGGCCATTGGCAAAGAATTTAATATCCCTTTGGTCAGCGACGTTCACCGCGAAGCCGATTGTGCCGTCGCTGCCGAAGTACTGGATATTTTGCAGATACCCGCTTACCTGTGCCAACAGACTTCGCTATTAATCGCCGCAGGCGAAACCGGTAAAGTGATTAACGTGAAAAAAGGACAGTTTCTGGCACCTGAAGATATGGCCTCTGCCATCGACAAGCTTGAATCAGTCGGCAACAAAAACATTTTATTGTGCGAGCGTGGCGCAACCTTCGGTTATCACCGCCTGGTATCGGATATGCGCAGTATTCCTATCATGTCTGATCTCGGCTACCCGGTGGTTTTCGACGCGGGCCATCTGGTTCGTATTTACGGCATCAGCTCAAAAGATCCTCGTGGCGGCGAACCCCAGTTCATTCCTTCGCTATCGCGTGCCGGTATGGCCGCAGGTGCGCATGCTCTGTTCGTCGAAACCCATCCGAAACCGATGGAAGGATTGTGTGATGCGGCTTCCATGTACAAGCTGGACGAGATGGAAGGTCTGATAGGCAAAGCCGTCGCTATACACGACATGGTTCAATCCTGGGACATCAGCTAATCAGTGAGCGATTTATCTGCTGAACTAAAACAAAAATTACAGGGCATCAAACTGATTGTACTGGATGTCGATGGTGTGCTCACCGATGGCGCGATTATCCTCGGTGGTAAAGATTCAGATACCAAACAGTTTCACGTACAGGATGGTTTTGGTGTGACGCTGGCAAAACAGGCCGGCATCAAATTTGGCATACTCACCGGCAGAACTTCCGACGCAGTTAAACGCCGCGTTGAAGAACTTAAAATCGATTTTTATGAGTGCGGACACTTCTACAAACAAGACGCCTTAAAGGAAATGATAAGTGGTGCAGGCTTAACACCCAGTCAGGTACTTTACATGGGCGATGACGTGCTTGATTTAGTCTGCAAACCTCACGTCGGAGTATTCGTCGCACCCGCCAATGCAACCACGCGTGTGCAACAGGAAGCTGACTGGACGACAAAAAGAAAAGGCGGCGATACCGCCGTTAGAGAAATGATAGACACTCTGCTTGATGTGCAGGGTTTACTTACCAACACAGAAGATTATTTTATCGGAGCTAAGCAATGAAAATTTACGTCGACAGTGCCGACATGGCAGAAATTGAAAACGGACTCGCATTAGGTCTCTGTGATGGTGTTACCACCAATCCCACCCTGATTGCAAAAACCGGAAAGTCCATGGACGCAGCCATCAAAGACATCTGCTCCGTGGTTGATGGCGATGTTCACGCCGAAGTGTTATCACTGGATGCCGAAGGCATTTATAAAGAAGGCAAAGAGTTCGCAAAAGTTGCCGACAACATTGTGGTTAAGATTCCTATGTGTCACGAAGGCCTGAAAGCTGTAAAACGCTTCTCCGATGAAGGCATTAAAACCAACGTAACTTTAATCTTCTCTACCAGCCAGGCAATTCTTGCTGCCAAAGCCGGCGCATCGAATGTCTGCCCGTTTGTTGGACGTCTTGATGATATTTCAAGCCCCGGCAACGAGTTGATCAACGAAATTGTTACCGTGTTTGATAACTATCCAACGATTGAGTCAGAAATCATTGTGGCCTCTATCCGCAACCCATTACACGTGGTAGAACCTGCACTGGCCGGCGCTCACATTTTCACCATACCCGGTGGCGTGCTGGCACAAATGGAAAAACACCCGCTGACTGATATTGGTATTGCCGCATTTCTGGAAGACGCGAAAAAATTCACTTAAAAGCTTTGCCACAGAGGCACAAAGCACGCAGAGGAAACCCATTTTGGAGTTAACATAAAGTCACTCCTACATAGAGTGTTTATGAGATACGTAAACAAATACAAGCGTTTTTCTCTGTGTACTCTGTGCCTCTGTGGTATTAATTTGAATAATCACCCATTCGACCAGGGGAAGAACTAAACAATGAAAGTCATTGGCTGCATTCCCAGCCGTTACGCATCGACACGCTTACCCGGTAAACCACTGTGCGACATTGGCGGCAAGCCAATGGTCATCCGTGTGATAGAAAAAGCTCTGCAAGCCAAACGTCTTGACGATGTTATCGTGCTCACGGATGATGAGCGTATCCTCAAAGTCATCAACGCTGCCGGCCTCAAAGCTGTGATGACTTCTGATCAATGCTCCTCAGGCACAGACCGACTCGCTGAATACATGCAAAACGATTCATCCACAGACATTTTTGTGAATATTCAGGGTGACGAGATACTGCTTAACCCCGAGCACATTGATCAACTGGTGGGTGAATTTATCGAACATGCCAATGCGGAAATGGGCACCCTGGCTCACTGGGAATCGCGAGCAGAAGTATTAAATGACCCGACCACCGCCAAAGTGGTGACTCGACAGGACAATAAAGCACTCTATTTTTCAAGAAACTGCATCCCGGTCCAGCAAAACGGTGATCTGCCGGAAAAAGCCCTGGTGCAGATCGGTGTCTATATCTATACACGTGACGCACTGAAAAAACTCAGCCAGCTTGAACACACACCGCTGGAAGGAACGGAAAAACTTGAGCAACTAAGGGCACTGGAACACGGCATGAATATCAGTATTACCGTTGTTGATGACTTTCAGGGCCTGTCAGTAGACACCCAACAAGACCTGGAAAAAGCCCGTCAGCTTTTTCAACCCTGAACCAAATAGCACTTACTTCTACATCATTGCTGTATGTGTTACCTAATTCATCGATAGAAATAGAAGTAGGCCTGCATAAGGAACGTTGCAGGCATGGCTACAATGCAGCACAACGCCGGGAACGACAAAACCTTATCCCGGCCTACGTGGTATCGATTTCCCATCTGCGGGCTTTACCAATGGAATAAAGAGAGGTACCGCCGGTGGCCTTATATTTCAGGAAGGTGAACCGGGGAACTGTTAGTGATTTCAAGGGATTTTATTAATCACTGTGGGTGTAATACCCCGTGGTTTGCCAGGTAATCTGTAGGTGCGAATTTATTCGCACAAAACGACCAGATAGTGACGC
>QIHT01000188.1 GCA_003229115.1 Gammaproteobacteria bacterium
CTGGATATGGACAAGGCATTGCCTTACAAAAGAGGCAAGAACGGTTTTTACGATACCGAGGAAATCTTACGCGACATCATCCGCGCCTCGGAAGGCACCGATACCGACCTGACCGGTATTCTTGAACGTGAAAAAATAGATGGAATTTCACCTTACGAGCAACTTAAAGAACTAAGAGGCATTCAATGGCCCGCACCAACCTATGCAATCGCAAAAGCCGGTGGCACCAAACGCCGCTTCATGCTGCAGGAAGGTAACTGGAAAAACAAACCCTACGGCTACTTCCGCACCAAAGATGGCAAGGTGCACATAAAACTGTGCGAACAGGACTATAGTGACCGCGAAGCCATTACCAAAAAGCTGATGGAATTCGGCAAAAAGAAGGGACACTACACCATCGACAACATTGCGCTACTCAAGGAAGCGCGTGACAAAGGCCTGACACCGGATTTACCCGATGAAAAAGAACGCGGTAAAAAATGGAACAAGGTGCCGAAGGATAAGTATCCATACTGGCTAGGTCTTGGCGTGGTGTACGAACATTTCCATACCGCCAAATCAAATCGTAGCCCAACCACGCGTAGACTGGTACCTGAGATGTATGTGGAAATGCATCCTGATGATGCTAAAGATCTCGGCATTAAGGATGGCGATAAAGTTAACCTGATTACCCGTCGCGGAAAATTCCAGGCCAAGGCTCAGGTTGGCGCAAACAGTCTGGTTAAACCGGCTCGTAACAATGTTCCAAGAGGATACATGTTTAGCCCATGGAACCTGTCAGTCGCTGACAGTGCTGATCCAAAGAAAAACAAGTGGTTGGTGAACAGCACCTCCAGTCGTGTTTGGGATCCCGTTTCCGGCCAGGTAGACTTCAAGAAGCTGGCTGTCAGGATCGAAAAAGCTTAGCCAGATAAGCTCTTCATGCTATGTTTTCTGGGCTAATTTTTTGTAGGTGCGAATTCATTCGCACAGCAGTTTTATGCATCGTGCGAATGAATTCGCACCTACATTAGCATTGTGAAACGCAGAAACTTTCTGAAAGCAACAGGAATGAGTGTAGTCGCGTTAGCGTTGGCTCCCACAACAACTCGTGCAGCGAAAAATCAACCATCTCTGCGCTTCCTGCGTCCACCCGGCGCACTGCCTGAAGAAGAATTTCTGAGTCGCTGCATTCACTGTGGCCAATGCGGTGAAGCTTGCCCGAATCGTTGCATCAAATACTTCGGACTGGAGAATGGTCTTACCTCCATTGATACACCTTATATAATCCCGCGCGAAAAAGCCTGCATCCTGTGTATGAAGTGTGGCGATATCTGCCCTACCGGCGCCATTCAAAAAGTTAAAGTTGAGCTTGAAGACATACTCGACAAAGTACATATGGGTACAGCAGTTGTAGATAAACAACTGTGCCTGTCCTGGCAGGGAAAGAGTTGCGGCGTGTGTTACCGCGCCTGTAAATTACCCGATGTCGCTATTCGTGTTGGCTACATGGAACAACCGCACGTACTGGAGAATTGCATAGGTTGTGGCTTGTGTGAGCGTTCGTGCATACAAATTCCGCAAGCCATCAAAATACTACCCCGTAAGACATAACATGCAGATATTTTTACCACAGAGGACACAGGGATACACAAAGGTTTTTTATTTGCGCTTCGCACAAATAACTAATAATTGTTTTCCTCTGTGCACCTCTGTGCCCTCTGTGGTAAATAAGTTTTTCTAATATTATGACGCCAATAAAGCCATTTTTTCTCTGGAAACACCTGAACAAGTTACGCTGGGTTACCCTGTCCGTTGTATTTTCAATGTTGATTTTTCTGCCTTATGCCCATTTATATCAAACCTACGAAGCTGCACATGCTTATGACCTACTTGCTGATTCCGAAAAACAAATTTATGACACGATGGAAACCATCACATCACCGTTCATTAATGACCCAGAAGAAGATCTGGATGCAATTAAAGGCAATACCTGGTCAGGCACGTTCTTTGGTTTGCAACTAAGCGATCCTTTAGCAGTAATCGGTCAAATATTTTCCAGCTTAACTTTCTATACACCTTTTTTACTCACTGCGCTCATCCCGATTGCTTTCACATTGGTCTTCGGGAGATTTTTCTGCGGCTGGATTTGTCCTGCAACATTTATCTATGAGCTCAATACCAACTTTTCTGCATGGTTACGCCGTGCCGGTTTGAAAACCGGAAATCGACGTTTCGACCGCCGCGTAAAATATCTGGTACTCGGCACAGGTTTGGTTCTATCTGCATTCAGCGGTTCAGTAGTGGTTGCCAGTGTGTATCCACCCGCTATTGTTGGACGTGAAATATATTATTCCATTGCGCTGGGCGGTTTTGGCGCTGGGTCAATTTTCTTTGTCGGTACACTGATGTTTGATTTACTGGTTGCACGCCGTGGTTTTTGTCGTTACTTATGTCCTGGTGGCGCGCTTTACTCAATTCTCGGTCGTTTCCGAATTTTCCGCATTCAACGCATTGTTGAAAACTGCAATGATTGCGAAAAATGTAACGCTATTTGCGAATTCGGTCTCGACCCTTTACGTGACAGTTTCGGACAGGAATGCAATAACTGCACTGCCTGTATAGCAATTTGTCCCACTGATGCATTGACATTCAAGGTACAAATAAGCGATGCGCCTGATAAGGGGCCCGGCCATTTGGGACGACAATATTCCAAAAATAAAGTGGGTATTATCGAGGCAGCAGCATGAATCGATCAGGTTATAGACTTCAGGCTTTAGGTTTCAGGCTAAAACAGAGCCTTCATGCGTTTAGGTTTTCCTATGGCCTGAGGCCTGCAGCCTGTATCTTTCTACTTCTACTAGTAGAAACAGCCAACGCCCACCATGTTCTTGGCAGACCCGCTTACAGTTTAAACGAAGATTCAAACACCCCGCCCAGTATGCAGGTGGAAACCCAAATCGGTGATTACTTTGTTACTTACATGATTTTTCCTGCGTTTCCAAAAGCGGGCGAACGTGGCCGCGTCAATTTATATGCAACTCGTATCGACAATGGCAAGGCATACAGTGGTGAAGTTACTTTTAAAGTCAGAGACGATGTTTATTTTGGTAATGACAACTCTGAAACACTAGGTTCACAATTACCTGATGACAGCGTTTTTCGACAGGGCTTTGAATTTAGCAGCAATGGTGAATACATCATTACCGCAGAATTTACCGAAGCTGGAGAACCCTACATTATTGATTTCCCTTTACGTATAGGCCCTCCATCTTCAATCGGCCCTATAGGCATTGCTGTTGGTAGCATCGTAATTATTTTAGTTGGCGTTAATCTTGTACAACGAAAACGACTGCTGACTTCAAAAATACGTAATGCACATGAAGAAACACCGTAATAACTATGTGTGATGAAATATCATGACGATGACACATCCCGGCCTTCCCGACTTCTGGGGACTGGTTATCATTGGTTTTATATTGTTGGGCGTACTGTGGACATTATTTTCTCCCGCTCCCATAAAAATACGCACCTCGGTGTTAAGCCTGGCCAGCATACCTGTCATTGGCACGGGTATGCGCAATCTGGTTGCCAACCGCTGGCTACTACTGTCACTAAAGTTTGTGATGGTCGGTTTTTTCCTGCTGATAATATTTGCTGGCCTGTTTGGCACACCGATACCCGAGCGTAATATTGCAACTGTATTGACGTGGAACTTATGGTGGTCCGGGCTGGTGTTTTCAATCTTCTTTTTAGGTTCCGCGTGGTGCGCCGTTTGCCCCTGGGATGCGCTAGCGCAATGGTTAGTCCGCCGAAAACTGTGGCGACGCGCCGAACCCAATAACAGTCTTAATATCAAGGTTCCCCGCTGGCTGGCAAATGTGTGGCCGGCCTTATTGATGTTTATTGCACTCACCTGGTTAGAACTGGGTGTTGGTATCACTGTCAACCCTTACGCAACGGCTGCGGTTTCACTATTAATGGTAGTACTCGCCACTGCATCGCTCGCCATTTTTCAACGTAAGGCTTTCTGTAGATATTTTTGCCCTGTTGGCCGCACAGTCGGTTTTTATTCTCAACTGGCACCTATCGAACTACGGCCAATTGATAATGATACCTGCGCAAGCTGTAAAACACTGGACTGTTATCACGGCAATGAAGAAGTCGAACCCTGCCCAACCTGGTTGGTGATGGGACGACTAAAACAAAACAGTTACTGCACCTCCTGTGGCAACTGCACACAAAGCTGCCCACATGAGAATATTGCCTGGCGTTTTCGACCACCCAGCGTTGAAGCATTGCACAGTGCACGTCCGCACTGGGATGAGTCATGGTTTATGATTGGCTTACTGGCACTGACAGGTTTTCATGGCGTAACCATGATGCCTTTCTGGGAAACATGGATGAGCCAGTTTGCACAATTAACAGGTGACTCGGGGCGCTTGTTACCTAGTTTTACTATCGGCCTGCTTGCCTGCATCGCAGTTATCGCAGCCATATATTCAATACTGATCGAAGTCACGCGAAAAATCACGGGTACCGATCTGGAATACAAACGCTTATTTTCAACCTTCGCCTTTGTCGCACTGCCACTCGCGTTTTCTTATCACATGGCACACAATCTCAATCATCTAATCAGAGAGAGCGTTGGCATTAGTGCTGTTTTTTCAAACCCCTTAGGTGTTGATACTGTTCCTCTGAGTATGATGGAAAAACACGAACGTCACTTAACCATGTGGATATCGCAGGATGCATTATTCACCATACAGGCAGGTCTGATGATTTTTGGTTTCTGGATTGCCCTGCAGGTAATACGGCATCGTGGCTTGAGTGTCATTGCAATAAATAACAAATTAGCCGGAGTTAAACTGTTACCAATGCTAACTTTTGCAATTGGCATAACCAGCTTCCATTTGTGGTTGCTGATGCAACCCATGATTATGAGAATGTAGAGGGTAGTATCTTGTGTCTGGTTTCTAGTGTCTAGAAATAAACCTGCAAACCAAATGCAAGAAACCAGAAACTAGATACAGGAATATGGATAGAAGAGCTTTTTTTAGAACTGCACTCGACAAAGGTGGAAAAGCCGTTGTCAAAGCCGCTGACAGCAGCGCCAAAAAACAGGCGGCACGATGGATTCGTCCACCTTATGCCCTTAATGAGCTTGAATTTCTATTAGCCTGCACGCGCTGCGGTGATTGTATTGATGCCTGTCCACATGATGTCATATTTCCTTTATCCGCCAAAATGGGAGCGAAAGCTGCCGCCACGCCAGCACTGGATTTACTCAACAAAGGCTGCCACCTCTGCGAAAACTGGCCCTGTGTGACAGCCTGTGAAGCCAGGGCATTGCAACGACCCGAGTCTGATACCGACACCCTAAATCTGCCAAAACTGGCAAAGATATCCATAGATGAGCAGACATGTTTGCCTTTCAATGGCCCCGAATGTGGCGCCTGTATAGACAGTTGTCCGGTTCCCGGCGCACTTACCCTGGAACTATATAAGCCATTGATTAACAGAGATATTTGTACTGGCTGCGGCCTATGCATTGAAGCCTGTATCGCCGAACCAAAAGCCATAAAGATTGCATCCCTTTATTCTCAGTGAGGCGTGTATGATTCTGGTATCAGAAGACTTTGCGGCTTGATATAGGTCATAGCCCTGACCGGCAAACGCCCTATATAATGCAGCAAAACAGGAAAATTATGACAAGCAAACTACAGGACAAACGCACCTCTCTGATCGACCCTTTCGGTCGTCAGATAGAGTATGTGCGTCTGTCAGTCACTGATAAATGTAATTTTCGCTGCTTCTATTGCTTGCCTGAAGGATTCAACAACTTTGAACAACCTGAACACTGGTTGACGTTTGACGAAACCGAACGTGTCATAAAAGCATTCACAAAACTGGGCGTGAAACGTGTTCGTATAACCGGTGGTGAACCGCTGGTAAGAAAAAACGTTACAGAACTTTCTGCCAGACTAAACCAACTTCCCGGCCTCGATGATTTGTCACTTAGCACTAACGCCAGTTTACTTGATCGCCATGCACAGGACTTGTTCGACTCAGGCATTTCACGTATTAACGTTAGCCTCGATACATTACATGCTGATCGTTTCAAAAAAATAACCGGTGGTGAATTGCAACCGGTATTAGATGGCTTAATGGCAGCGAAAATAGCTGGTTTCAAACCCGTCAAAATTAACATGGTTGCAATGAAAGGCATCAATGATGATGAGTTTGAAGACATGGTTGAATTTTGTCTTAAACATGACTTCACCTTAAGAATGATTGAGACCATGCCGATTGGCTCAACCGGTGTTAATGCCAGTAAACATTACCTTGATTTACAAAAAGTAAAACAGCAATTGTCTGAACGTTACGAACTCATTCCTGGCGTCATGCCTGGTGGTGGGCCAGCACGTTATGTTCAGGTTAAAGGTACTGATTTACGCATCGGCTTTATCACACCCATCTCACAACACTTCTGTGAAACCTGTAACCGTGTACGACTTTCAGTGGATGGGACTTTATATCTCTGCCTCGGTCAGGAACACAAAGTTGAACTACGCCCCTTACTTCGACAAGGTATTAGCGATGAAGACTTGCAGCAAGCTATCCTCGAAGCCATCGCAATAAAACCTGAACGACATGACTTTAATGCTTCACCGGGTAAAGTCGTACGGTTTATGAGTATGACCGGCGGTTAATATGTTTTTTGCGGACGCCGATTTCACCATCATATTTCTTGGTAGTATCGCAGTCGCTGCGATTCTCTATTCCAGCGTGGGTCACGGTGGTGCCTCCGGCTATCTA
Organism: Gammaproteobacteria bacterium; assembly: GCA_003229115.1. Taxonomy (GTDB): domain Bacteria; phylum Pseudomonadota; class Gammaproteobacteria; order SZUA-229; family SZUA-229; genus SZUA-116. The sequence continues at coordinate 6,799 of QIHT01000188.1, forward strand.
GCAGTGATGGCATTATTTGGCATGGAACCGGCACTCATGAAACCCGCCGCACTAACCATGAACATTTTTGTAACTGTACTTGTGCTTGCGCGTTTAAATAAAGCAGGTTATTTCAACTGGAAATTATTTATCCCATTCGTTGTTGCATCAATGCCCATGGCATTTCTCGGCGGCGCATATACCATCGACTCTTCTGCTTACAAAATTATTGTTGGCATTGCGTTATTGCTGGCCGTATTACGCATGGTATGGAGAAGCCATGATGATTATGAATTAAAAACCCCACCCTTACTCGTTGCAATGATTGTTGGTGGCGTGCTTGGATTTGTTTCCGGACTCACTGGCGTGGGTGGCGGTATTTTCCTGAGCCCGTTATTACTGTTTTTCCACTGGACCAATATGCGCGGCAGCGCGGCAATCGCTGCAGGTTTCATCCTGCTTAACTCCATTGCCGGTCTAGCTGGCTTCGCAACAACAGATCAACCATGGCCTGTTGGTATTTCTGTTCTGGTTATCGCCGCTGTTGCTGGTGGGCTCATTGGCTCAGAACTTAGCGTCCGTAGACTTGCCCCTCTCAAACTACGCAAGGCACTTGCAGTGGTACTCGCCGTTGCTGGGATAAAAATGATTGCCACAGCTTAATCCGTTTAGAAAATAAGGAAGTATGATATAAGTCATGATACATAGACACAGTCTTACGTTACACTACAACTGAAATTGACATATTTATTGGATAATAAATAATCGTGAACACAGCAATCAGCAGAATGCAATTCTTGCGTGGGGATTTCTCCGGGCAAATAGCACCTGTCAGACCACCCTGGTCATGCGCTGAACACACCTTTACTCAATTATGCAATCAATGTGGCAAATGCATTGAGCAATGCCCTACTGACATAATTAAAACCGGACGAGGCGGCTATCCAGTTATCGAATTTCATTCAGGCGAATGCCTGTTTTGTGATGATTGTGCAACAGCTTGCGAAACCGGTGCGATAAAAAAAATCGATGTCGTTCCCGCATGGGATATCCGCGCTTCAATAGATACTAATTTATGCCTGACATACCAGAAGGTAGAATGCTTCAGCTGTTCTGATCCTTGCGAAACACGTGCCATAAAAATGACACCCCAACCTGGCGGCATTTCTATTCCCACACTTATTACTGCGCAATGCACAGGTTGCGGTGCCTGTTATGCCGTCTGCCCGGTAACAGCCATCAACATAAATTCATTAACACGAGAGGCACTATGAACATTAGCGGCGTACTGGTACATGCCTACCCAGAACATGTCGATTCTGTAGGACAGTCTCTAGCAGAGCTGGAAGGTGTTGAAGTTCATGGCAACAGTAACGACGGAAAAATAGTGGTGACTGTGGAACAGAATAACGCCAACCACATGTCAGATATTCTTAACAACATGCAAACCATCCCAGGCGTTCTTTCTGCATCGATGGTTTATCACCAGTTTGAAGAGTAAGTGCATTAAAAAATATTATTCTCTAAATACTAATAGAGAATATCAAGGTCACCAGGAGGCCTGATAATGAAATTAACCCGAAGAGCTTTCATTAAGAGCAATGCCATTGCTGCAACTGCCGCTGCCGCAGGCATCACCATCCCAGGCATTAAAGAAGCCATGGCTAAATCAAAAGACATCATACGCTGGGATAAGGCACCATGTCGATTCTGCGGCACAGGATGCAGCGTACTGGTTGGCACAAAGCAAGGTCGCATTGTTGCCACTCAAGGCGATCCCAAATCACCGGTTAATCGAGGACTCAATTGCATTAAAGGTTATTTCCTGTCAAAGATTATGTACGGCGAAGATCGATTAACAACACCATTGCTTCGCATGACTAATGGCAAGTACGACAAAGAAGGTGATTTCACGCCCGTAAGCTGGGAAAAAGCTTTCGATGTTATGGAGGAAAAATTCAAAGCTGCACTAAAACATGATATTGCAGCTAATAAAGGTAAAAAGCCAGAAGAGATCGTTTCCACCGTAGGTATGTTTGGATCAGGTCAATGGACCGTATGGGAAGGCTATGCCGCATCGAAACTATACAAAGCCGGCTTTCGCTCCAATAACATAGACCCTAATGCACGCCATTGTATGGCATCTGCCGTGGGTGCATTTATACGCGGCTTCGGCTCCGACGAACCTATGGGTTGTTACGATGACCTCGAACATGCAGACGTATTTGTGCTGTGGGGTTCAAACATGGCAGAAATGCATCCCATATTATGGACGCGCCTGACCGATACACGTCTTAATAAAAAAGACTGTGAAGTACATGTGCTATCAACCTTCGAGCACCGTTGCTTTGATCTCGGCGATAACAACATGGTGTTTACACCACAAACAGATCTGGCCATTCTTAACTACATCGCCAACTACATTATTCAAAACAAAGCGTATGATAAATCTTTTACTGACAAACACGTCAACTTCACAAAAACGCCAACCGATATCGGCTATGGTTTGCGTCCCGAACACTCTTTGCAACAAAAAGCAAAAAATCCTAATAAGGGAAAATTATCCAACATAAGTTTTGATGAGTACGCCAAATCAGTAGAGCCCTACACGCTTGAATACACCGCTGAACTTTCTGGCGTGCCTGAAGAAAACTTATTACGTTTAGCCAAAGTCTATGCCGACCCTAAAAAGAAAGTAACTTCTTTCTGGACCATGGGGTTCAATCAGCACACTCGTGGTGTTTGGGCTAACGGTCTGGTTTACAACATACATCTGTTAATGGGAAAAATATCCGAGCCCGGCAACAGTCCGTTCTCACTGACGGGTCAACCTTCTGCCTGTGGCACTGCGCGCGAAGTTGGAACTTTTTCACATCGCCTGCCTGCCGATTACGTTGTTTCGAAAAAACCACACCGTGACCTTGCAGAGAAAATCTGGAATTTACCCGAAGGCACCCTAAACGGGAAAAATGGTTACCATGCAGTTTTACAAAATCGCATGCTAAAAGACGGCAAGTTAAATGCCTATTGGGTTCAATGCAACAACAATGTACAGGCAGCCGCGAACATCAATGAAGAGGTTTTACCGGGGTATCGTAATCCAGCTAACTTTATTGTTGTTTCCGACCCCTACCCCACAGTAACAGCAACCGCTGCTGACTTGATTCTGCCTACGGCCATGTGGACAGAAAAAGAAGGCGCTTACGGCAATGCAGAACGTCGCACACAGTTCTGGCGCCAACAAGTTAATGCGCCGGGCGAGTCGAAATCTGATTTATGGCAAATTGTTGAATTTTCTAAACGATTCAAAGTGGAAGATGTATGGCCGGCGGACATCATCGCTAAAAAACCTGAAATGAAAGGAAAAACTTTATACGAAATTTTATTTACCAATGGACAAGTTGATCAGTTTCCTAAAACAACTATTCGCGATAACGAGGGCAACATATACGCCAACGATGAAATGGATGACTTCGGATTTTATTTGCAAAAAGGTTTATTTGAAGAATACCGACGCTTTCAGTACGAAGGCCCAAAGAAAGGACATGAACTAGCAGCTTTTGACGTTTACCACAAAAACCGTGGGCTTCGGTGGCCGGTTATTAAAGGCAAAGAAACCTTATGGCGCTACCGCGAAGGACACGATCCTTATGTGAAAACTGGAGAGAAATTTAACTTCTATGGCAACAAGAATGGTAGAGCCAATATCATTACCGCACCTTATGAGCCGGCTGCAGAAAGCCCAGATGAAGAATACGATTTATGGCTAAGCACTGGTCGCGTACTGGAACACTGGCACTCAGGCACAATGACTCGTCGAGTACCCGAGCTCTATAAAGCTTTTCCGGACGCCGTCATCTACATGCATCCAGACGACGCAAAAGAAAGAGGATTAAGCCGAGGACTTGCTGCCAAAATAGTTAGTCGGCGTGGTGAAATGAGCGCACGAATAGAAACTCGCGGGCGTAATCGAGTACCTAGAGGTTTAATCTTTGTGCCGTGGTTCGATGCCAGTCGTTTAATTAACAAAGTAACACTGGACGCAACCGATCCTTTATCCAAAGAAACAGACTACAAAAAATGTGCCGTTAAGGTTATTAAGGCCTAGAGAACAACACGAGGTTATATTATGAATAAAAAATTAATCATCATGTTTGTGTTATTTCTTGCCGCAGGATTTAACCAACAGGTAATAGCGGGTGAGCTTCAGTCATTACGCGGCAGTGTAGATACAGACAAAAATTCTAAAGCTCCCGAACTAAAGAAATACTCAAAAGACGGTGAACCGATTGCGCGTGACTACGTGCAACAGCCACCCTTAATTCCACATAAGATAAAAGGCTATCGGGTTAACAAGAACGCTAACAAATGTCTGAGTTGTCATAGTTGGAAAAACTATCGTGAATCAGGCGCGACCAAGATAAGTCAAACTCACTTCGAAGACAGAGAAAAACATGTACTTGCAAATATATCTGCTCGTCGCTACTTCTGTACTCAGTGCCATGTTCCACAAGTTGTCTCTCCTCCGCTCGTAAAGAACAACTTTAAACCTGTTGCCGCGATAACTGGCGAGTAAATCTCTCGCCGACCACTTAACGGAACATTGTTATGAATGAAAAAAAATCTAACTGTAATGACAAATTTATTTGTCGAATTTGGCAGTTACTTAAAAAACCTTCAGTCAAGTACTCACTTGGTGCTTTACTCGTGGTCGGCTTCATCTCTGGCATTCTCTTCTGGGGTGCTTTCAATACAGCAATGGAGATGACGAATACCGAGAAGTTTTGTATTTCCTGTCATGAAATGGAAGACACTGTATACCAGGAATACAAAGAAACCATTCATTACAGCAACCGCACAGGTGTACGTGCAACTTGCCCGGATTGCCATGTACCAAAAGAATGGCATCACAAAGTAGTACGAAAAATACAAGCCACTAACGAGTTATGGCATAAAGCACTTGGCAGTATCGACACTCTCGAAAAATTTGAAGCTAAACGCCTTACTCTTGCAAAAAATGTCTGGCGAGCCATGGAAACCACAGACTCTCGTGAATGTCGCAACTGCCATAACTTTGAATTTATGGACTTTGCCGAGCAAGGGCGTCGTGCCGTTAAAGCTCATTCTGAGGGACTCACTTCTGGCAGCACCTGCATTGATTGCCATAAAGGTATCGCTCACAAACTACCTGATATGCGTGAAGTTGACTCATCAGCTGTAGTCGGCGATAAGTAGCCACTGCCATCACACTAATGAATAACTTAACAGACAAAAAGCAAAATAAATTTTCCATCAATGTAGGCCTTGCAGAAATGCTCAAAGGTGGCGCCATCATGGATGTCACCAATGTTGAGCAGGCCAAAATTGCCGAAGATGCCGGCGCCTGCGCGGTGATGGCTCTAGAACGTATCCCGGCCGATATTCGCCGCGATGGTGGTGTTGCCCGCATGTCTGATCCTGAAATGATTCAGGCGATTAAAGATACCGTTTCTATACCAGTGATGGCCAAGTGCCGCATTGGCCATTTTGCGGAAGCACAGATTTTGCAGGCACTGGAAGTCGATTTCATTGATGAATCTGAAGTACTGACCCCGGCAGATGAAACCAATCATATTTTTAAAAGCGATTTCAAAGTGCCCTTCGTCTGCGGTGCTACCAATCTTGGCGAAGCCCTGCGCCGTATCGGTGAAGGTGCAGCCATGATGCGCACCAAGGGTGAAGCCGGCAGTGGCAATATTGTCGAGGCCGTGCGCCACATGCGTAACCTGCAGGATGAAATGAAACGACTGACGACACTAGGCAAAGAACAACTGATGGCGGTTGCCAAAGAACACGGCGCACCGTTTGACCTGGTTTGTTATGTGGCTGAACATGGCAAATTACCCGTGCCCAATTTCTCGGCTGGCGGCATTGCCACACCCGCTGACGCAGCACTTGTGCGTCAATTAGGCGCAGAAGCGATCTTTGTTGGTTCCGGTATTTTTAAATCCGATGACCCGGCAGCGCGTGCAGCGGCCATTGTTAAAGCAACCACACACTTTGATGACCCGGCCGTTCTGCTTGAAGTCAGCAGCGGCCTGCAGCCCGGCATGAAAGGACTGGAGATGTCCGAAATTCCTGAAGAAGAACGTCTTGCAGTCAGGGGCTGGTAAGCGTAGCCGATGAATAAAGCTGTTGGCGTACTTGCTTTACAGGGCGCTTATCAAAAACATATCGACATACTAGGTGCGCTAAACATAGCCGCACAAACTGTGCGCACATCACACGAACTGGCTAGCTGCTGTGCACTGATTATACCGGGCGGTGAATCAACCACGATTAGTTTATTGATACAGAAAAATAGCTTATATGACCCGATTAAAATTTTTGCAGAAAACCACCCTGTCATGGGTGTATGTGCCGGCATGATCATGATGGCGACCGAAGTGGATGATGATCGCGTCACCCCCCTGGGATTGATGCCGTTCAAAGCGTTGCGCAATCATTACGGCGCACAGGTGCACAGCTTTACTACTGATATCACTATGGATTTCGATAGCAAGGGCCAGACATTTCCTGCCATTTTTATCCGTGCACCCGGTGTTGATAAGGTATCATCGGAGGTTCAGGTATTGGCCAGAAATGTAAACAAGAACAGAAATGAAGCTGTCATCCTGAAAAAAGGACAGCACATGGCGCTGTCATTTCATCCCGAGTTAACCGGCGACACACGCATACATAATTACTGGTTAAACAACTTTAAACAGGTAACGCCACATGCAAGCATCAAGTAATACCACTCCATCACATCCGGTCTTGCCTGCGGCTATTACATTACCATTTAAGCTCATTCCTTCATTTGTCCATAACAAAGTACTGGCGACTACGCTCAACAGGATTTTTTACCAGGACCTCAAAGAAGGTGAACTGGATTTTCTTCAGGGAAAAGTTGTACAGATCTCAGTAGAAGATGCCGGTATTGAATACAGTCTTACACTAAACAAGGAAAAACTAACACCTGCGAATAAAAACCAGTCAGTAGACGTCTTTCTAAAAGGAACAGTCCATGACTACCTGTTACTGGCAAGTCGTCGCGAAGATGCAGATACATTATTTTTTAGCCGTCGTTTACACATACAGGGTGATATAGAATTAGGTCTGCACATAAAAAACTTTCTAGATGGACTGGATATGGATTCACACAAGATTCCTGCATATCTTGAATCGGTATTACAAAAAAGCCTACCGGTATATGAACGACTGTTCGGATAATGCATTGACCAGAATAATCACAGAGGCTGTTAGTTTTTTTGACCAGCAACAAATGACTAACGACTAACGACACTATTTTTATCCATTCGCTGATAATACCGCAACCGATATAACAGTCTTTTAATATCACCAGAATCTTCAAACCCGGATCGATCGTGCAATACGTTGTTGCTGACCAGACCCTGACCTGGTTGCAAAATTGTACGATAAATATAAGGCGATGATGAAGCCAGAAACTTTTCCAGTGCTGTTACCGCTGCCTGCGTGACAGCATCATGCTTCCATTGAATACTACGAGTTCGCGCTGTATAACGCATATGCAGATTACCATCAGCCAGTACTGAAAAGACCGGCCCGGTACTCACCGGGCGAACCACTTTTTTATTGATCACATTTGCTGGAATAGTCATCACATCACTTACCATAAGCGCCCTGATATAGTCCAGATTTTTATCACGTAAATGAATGTAGGCAATTTCGTGATCCAGCAAAGCATTGCCACCGCCCTTTGCTGCAGGCGAAACACAATGCAGAGACAACGCACAAATTTGATGTTCGGGTGAATTATAGTATCCATCGGTATGCCAGTGGATGGGCTTGTCAGTATATGGAATATAATCGCCACGCCACTGACCTGAAACAACTTTCAACGAGGTGACACCATCGTCTGCGCCCATATTATCATCCAGTTCGGTCAAGCCAAACTGTTCGCCGAGTTTTGCAACTATGGTTTTATCAGGGTTATTTCCAGTATTACCTGCGTAGACAGCCATATTGGCTTTTGCTAACCGCGATTGAATCGCGCCGAACTCCGCAGGAGATAGTTTTTTGGGATCATTAATTTCAACAATCAAATCTTCAACTCTATCAGGGTAATTTTCTAACTTGCTATCTCTCCATATCCGATAAAATTTTTCATTATCAAGCACAAACGGACTACCTAGTCGATAATGATCACTGAATTGCGTAACCGCTTTTATTGCTGCTTTATTCATAATGCCTGACCCTGCTCTCTTGTTATGCTCGTATTATCCATACCAGCACTTCCGCGCCAGTAACCGTCACATTTACCGTACTGGATATATTTCTGGAGTTTAATTTCTGCGTCACATTCAGTTATATTACCGTGCAGACAATTATAAAAAATATCAATTATCTTCTCTGTGCCGTTAAATTGCGGACTGATACGTAACACATCGATTTCAAGATTAATGAAATCCTGTATGTCTGTAATAAGATTTTGTGTTTTTGACGACTGGGTTTGTATGCCATTAAATACAAGAAATGATTCGTCTTCTCGTGTACGTAGAATTATGCCATCAGGATAATCCATACAAATAAACTGGCAACGGTCTTTGGGTAAGTTATGTGCGCGCGCAGTAAAACACCTGGCTGAATAAGCGAGTGGCAATCTACCAAAAACAAAAACTTCTGTTTCTACATTTTCTGGTCTGTTTTGATGCAAATGAGTCAACGTTTCTTTTGATAGCTCAACAGGCAGCGTCCAACGTCTCAAGCCGACCCGGGAAAGCATGGACAGTGTGCCAGAATTATATATATTCACAGCAGGGCCAGTAACAAATGGTTTCTTACCCGACATTATTTGTACTGCCGCAATATCGTTGGCTTCAACCATATATCGATTATTATTGCATATTGTTCGCAACGAACTGAATTCCGAATTCGCTTCAAGCAAGGTCAACGTTGACAACACAACTTGCTTACCCGCCTGCTGCAACATATCTGCCACCTCTAACCAGTCATCAAGACGCATCACACGGCGTTTTGAACAAACAGTTTCACCCAGATAAACAATATCTACAGGTGATTCAGAAATAGACTTATAAAACCTTAAGACATCATCACGCGACCAGTAATAAAAAATCGGCCCAAGCGATAACTTCGGCAGACTAGTTTTTAATTTTTCATTATTCATTTTTTCACTATGTTTATTGCCATGGCCGATGGTAAGCACCAAGAGTCGTCTGCGTGCCTTCAGACATTTTTTCAAGTACCGCAAGCCAATCAGGCTGGGGCTGGTAATTATCTGGACGCTTATGGCATGCATCAATCGCTTCACGCCACACTTTTGTTACCTGTGCCACATACGCAGGACTACGCTGCCTGCCCTCAATCTTGATTGCTGCCACACCTACTGACTGCAACTCGGGGAGAAGTTCCAGTGTATTTAAACTTGTAGGTTCTTCAATTGCATAATACGTATGTCCGTTAACATTAAAACGTCCTTTACATAAAGTCGGATATCCTGCGGACTCACCTTCTGAATGACAATCGATCAGTATGTTATTCAGTCTTGTCTCAAGCCCATCTGGAGTTTCCTTCCAGCTAACCGCATTCGCCGGTGAACAGGCACCAAACGTATTGGGCGATCTACCGGTCACATAAGAAGATAACAAACAGCGACCTTCCACCATCACGCAAAGACTGCCAAACCCAAACACTTCAACAGGCACAGGACTTTGTTGCGCTACCTGTTTAACCTGCTTGATTGACAATACTCGTGGTAACACCACACGTTGAATGCCAAAGTTTTGATGGTAAAAATTAATTGCCTCAGCACTGGTTGCCGAGGCCTGTACTGATAAGTGCAACCGGAGATCCGGCCAACGTTTTCTGGCATAATCCATCACACCAATATCTGCAAGAATTAGCGCATCAACACCCAGATCACCGGCATGGTCTACTGCATCCTGCCAACGCGGCCAACCTGAAGGCTGAGGAAAAGTATTGATTGCAACAAAAAGTCTGGTACCACGATCGTGGGCATACTGAATACCTTGCAATGCGCGCTTATCATTAAAATTGAGTCCGGCAAAGTGTCGCGCATTGGTATCGTCTTTAAATCCCATATACACAGCATTTGCGCCGTTATCAACAGCCGCTTTCAACGAAGGTAAATTACCTGCTGGACATACCAGTTCCATAATCTATTTATCCTGATGAGCAGGCAGGATTGTTAGTTACCTGCATGGAAGATGGTTCAATCTGATAGTCAAATAAACCATTATATAATCTGCACTGCTTGTCCAGTGCTTGCGTAACCCGGTTTAATACCTGCCATTTTTTTGAGCACCATTCAGGTGCCAGCAAAATATCTGGTGATGCTGTACCGGTAATTCGATGGAATATAACTTCATCAGGCGTACGACTAATCATTTCAACCACATCGGAAACATATTCGTTCATTGTTAACGGTCGATATTCGCCGCGTCTCCATTCATTGGCTAACTGCGTGCCTTTAACAACATGCAGCGGGTGAAACTTGAGACCATCTACGCCAAGATCCAGAACACGCTCTAGCGAGGTCATATGATGCTGGCTTGATTCACCGGGCAAACCTAAAATAAGATGCGTGCAGACTTTAATACCGCGACTTCTAGCTTTTAATGTTGTTTGTTCGTACTCGGCATAACCATGCCCCCTGTTCACAAGATCCAGCGTTGCATCATGTGCGGATTGCAGCCCCAATTCTAACCAGACTTCATAACCCTGCTGTTGATAAGCTTCCAGCAGGTCAAGCACCTTATCCGGAACACAATCAGGCCGTGTTCCAATATCAATTCCAATAACATCAGGTTCTCTTAACGCTTGCTCGTAGAGCAAGGATAGTTCCTGTACATCAGCATAGGTGTTGGTGTATGCCTGAAAATAGGCAAGATATTTTCTTGCGCCTGTTCGTTTCCTTATAACCTGTCTTCCAGATTCGATTTGTTTTGCAATTGATTCTGGCTTGCGGCCATTGGGACTAAATGAAACATTATTACAAAAAGTACAGCCGCCTCGTCCTATGCTGCCATCACGATTCGGACAGGTAAACCCGGCATCAATAGCGATCTTGTGAATACGCTCACCGTATTTCGCAAGCATCGCCTGACCGAAAGTATTTACGTAATTAGATAGAATCAAGGCCTGAAACCCGGGCAATCACAAATACAGTATTTTCCGCAAATACAGTGATAGTCTGATGATCTATATCAAGAACAGGCATATAAATTATCCACAGATGAACGCAGATAAACACGGATAAAAGCCAAGGTAAAAGCAAAATATTTTGGCCGCGAATAACGCAAAGGGCGCAAAAAAAACAAAACATAATTAGCTTTTAAAGACTTTTTCGCGTTCTTTGCGTTATTCTCGGCCTAAGACTTTTGTTTGTTTTTTATCCGTGTTTATCTGCGTTCATCTGTGGACTAAATGTTTTATTTTTTACCCAGCCTCCTGTAAAAGAAGGAAGCTGGCGGTAGACACCAAAGATTTACTGGCCCAAACACCATATCGGGCCAGGTAATTACTCTAGTGTTCTCCGTTCGTTTTATTTTTCTCCTGTCTACAATTAATTGTTCTGCTATCCACATTTTGAATCACCACAACTCAAACAGGTCATGCAACCATCCATGCTAATCACCGCTTTGGTGTTGCATTTTTTACATAACTGGGAATTGACAGGGAAATCAGTTGTAACTCTTCTGTTACCAGTGCCATTGCTGTATATAGCTTCATATTCTTTTCTTTTTGCATCAAGCATTTCTTTCTGGCAGTCATCCATTCCATCACTTTTAATCATGCCTATCATTTTCATATGACATTCGATAGCATCACCAATTTCAGCAACCAACGATGGCTTGTACTTGCCACCTTTCTTAAAATATCCACCACGCGGGTCAAATACACTACGCAGCTCATCGACAAGAAATGTCACGTCGCCGCCCTTCCTGAACACTGCTGATATAATTCTTGTTAATGCAACTATCCATTGGAAGTGATCCATATTTTTTGAATTTATGAATATCTCGTACGGCCGGCGAATCTCATGCTCAGTACCATGATTGAGCACAACATCATTGATAGTTATATATAACGCATGCTCCGATTGCGGCGTTTTTATTTTATAGGTCGAACCAAGCAGCATATCCGGCCGCTCAAGTTTCTCGTGCATCTGGATTATTTCTGCACCTTGTGTATCCGGTTCTTTTTCAACAGGGGCATCATTAACGGAAAGATTATCTACAACCTCATAACTTACAATTTTATTTTTTATTTCAATAGCCATTGAATCAACCTTTATAATTGTTTTTATTAAAGCTTACCGTAATACCCCTCTTTCAAGGCATCATACAAATTTGCTGCCGTATGAGTTTCACCATCATAATCAATTTCCTCATTTCCTTTTGCCTCTATAGCAGTGCCATCTTCAAGTGAAAATCGGTATGTTGTATCTTCCAGGTCTTTTTCTTTAACCAGGACTCCCTGAAATACTTCCGGATTGAATCTGAAGGTTGTGCACCCTTTCAGGTTTTTCTCATAAGCATACAAATAAATATTCTTAAAATCCTCATACGGAAAATCTGTTGGAATGTTGGCGGTCTTTGAAATAGATGAATCAATCCATTGCTGTGCAGCCGCCTGAACATCAACATGCTGTTTTGGAGTTACATCGTCAGCGCAAATGAAGTATTCCGGTAATCTTTCATCATCATTTTCTGAATACTGCTTCGCTTTTGGATTAATAAGCTCTCGATACGCCAGAAGCTCGTAAGACCAGACATCAACTTTTTCCTTGGTCTTTTTGCCTTCACGAATAATATTTCTCGCATAATGGTGTGCAAAGCTGGGTTCAATACCGTTGCTTGCATTATTTCCTATTGATAATGCAATGGTACCTGTTGGTGCAATCGAACTATGGTGGGTAAATCGCGCACCGATGTTTTCCAGCTCAGCGACCAGCCCGGGATTAACTTTCGCAATCTTCTGCATATAACGGCTGTATCTGGCATGCAGTACTTTTCCTTTAATCATACCCCCCTGTTTCCATCCATCTTTTATCATTTCCGGCCGGCGAGCTAACATCTCGGGTGTTATTTTGAAATCCTGTGTCAATACAGGTGCAGGGCCTTTTTCTTTTGCCAGTTCAAGCGCACATTCCCATCCTGCCATCGCCAGTTCGTAAGTAACCTTTTCCGTGAACGTCAGTGACTCATCGGAACCATAGCGTATTCCCATCATAGTCAAAGCGGAACCCAGGCCCAGGTAACCCATGCCATGACGGCGCTTATTTTTAATCTCAACCCGTTGCTGCTCCAGTGGTAAACCATTAATTTCAACAACATTATCCAGCATGCGGGTAAACACCTTCACCACTTTACGGTAGTTATCCCAGTCGAAGTCGGCTTTATCAGTAAAGGGATGTTTAACCAGATGCGTAAGATTAATAGAACCCAGCAAGCAGGCACCATATTCAGGCAAACCCTGCTCGCCACAGGGATTAGTGGTTCTGATATTTTCACAGAACCAGTTATTGTTCATTTCATTGTACTGATCGATAAGAATAAAACCCGGTTCAGCATATTCATAGGTTGATGTCATGATGACATTCCATAATTCTGCCGCATCAATGGTTTTATAAATCCGGCAGGCGACTTTACCTTCATCATTCACGATATAGCCTTTTTTTACCGGCCAATCACGCCATATAACCTGATCGGTTTTTTCAAGGTCTATATTATGGTCTTCAATTTCATCTTCAGATAATGGAAATGCCAATGGCCAGGCTGCTTTATTTACTACAGCCTGCATAAACTCACTGGTAATTAGCAACGATAAATTAAATTGCCTAAGGCGTCCGTCTTCGCGCTTGGCACGGATAAAATCCAGAACATCAGGATGACCAACATCAAAGGTCGCCATTTGCGCACCCCTTCGGCCACCCGCTGAAGAAATAGTGAAACAAACCTTGTCGTAGATATCCATAAAAGACATTGGCCCCGAGGTCAATGCACCTGAACCTGACACATAGGCGTCGTTCGGACGCAAAGTAGAAAACTCATAACCAATGCCTGCGCCTGACTTCAAAGTCATGCCAGCTTCATGCACCTTTTGCAATATATCATCCATCGAATCATGGATTTTCCCGGAGACCGTACAGTTAATTGTTGACGTCGCAGGTTTGTATTGCTGTGCGCCAGCATTGGAAATTATTCTGCCTGCGGGCACGGCACCCTGTTTTAAAGCCCATAAAAATTTCGCATACCAATACTGCTGTTTCTCCGGCGTGCTTTCGATATCTGCAAGCGCACGAGCAATACGCGTCAATGTTGCTTCCACACACAGGTCAACCGGATCACCGTGACTGTTTTTAAGCTGATATTTGCGTTGCCAGATGTCTTCAGATGCAGGTTGTAATGGAATGTCGACACGTCCGGTGTCGTTTGTCGGGGGTCGTGTAGCAGTCTTCATAGGGTAGAACATCTCCAAACTACAATGGTCAACCCGTCTGAACCGACCAGTAGACCATATATAGTGTTATTATTATTTTTATATACTATATGTTGTGGATATTATGAGTTAGCACCTGAAATAATATGATCTATATCAAGTTTTACGTTTGTTTTTTCAATAAAACAGCGCGACATGCTTATAAACAGGAACGGTAATTATTTACCGGGTAAAACAAGCATTTTAAAAACCACAGCTTTTACCTCGAAGGCGCAAAGCTTCGAGGTAGGTTATAATTCGTACCACTTTTATATTCAAACAATCAGGCTTCAACTCCCGTCCACAGATCAATGTCAGAAACCTCTTCACAAAAACCTGTAGCTATCTGGCTACTTATTTGCTGTGCCACCATATTTGGCATGGTGGTGCTGGGCGGCGTCACCCGACTTACCGGCTCGGGTTTGTCAATGGTGGAATGGGCACCGATTCTGGGAGCATTACCTCCACTCAACCAGACCGAGTGGCAAGAAGCATTCAAACTCTATCAACAATACCCGGAATTTCTGATAAAGAATCATCACATGAATCTGGATGACTTCAAATCCATTTTCTGGTTTGAATATTCACATCGTTTACTCGGGCGCGGCATTGGTTTATTGTTTTTTATCCCCTTTATGTTTTTTCTTGTCACAGGAAAATTAAACAAAACACTGACACCAAAACTCGTTTTTATGTTTGTGCTCGGCGGCCTTCAGGGATTAATGGGGTGGTACATGGTAAAAAGCGGCCTCGTTGATAATCCTCATGTCAGCCAATACCGGTTAACAGCACATATGGGTCTGGCAGTTATTATTTATGCCTACATGTTCTGGATAGCGATGGAATTACTCACGCCAAAATCCGAGACGACCATGGCGACAGAAAACCGGAAACTATCCCGTTTCTCACTAATAATCAGCTTCATGATATTCCTCACCATCATTAGCGGAGCGTTTGTCGCCGGTACACGCGCTGGCTTTGCCTTTAACACTTTCCCGTTAATGGATGGCCGTCTTATTCCTGACGGGCTGTTTATTGAAAGTCCCTTGTGGCGAAATTTTTTCGAAAATATTGTCACGGTGCAATTCACTCACAGAGTTATGGCCACCGTATTATTCATGCTCATTCCCTTCTTCTGGTGGCAAGCAGGAAAAACCATCACCCAACCACGAACCAGGCTGGGGCTGAACCTGCTGCTCGCTGCGCTGGCTCTACAAATCATCCTCGGCATATCAACCCTGCTACTGGTAGTGCCCATACCACTCGCTGCAGCACACCAGGCTGGCGCTCTCGTCCTGCTGACAAGCTCACTATTTGTCAGCCAGCTGCTTCAACGAAGCGGTTAATCCGAGGCACAATCCCCCCTTCCCAACCTCGCCTGTATACCCACTCTGCCCTCGCTAAAAACTTGATTCCAGCATTCTAAAACAGGAAAATACGCGCCAGATTCCTAGCAACCATTTTTTAACACTTTCCGAGGAAAACCCCATGAAATTGATACTTTTAGGCGCACCGGGCGCTGGTAAAGGCACTGTTGCCAAATTACTGACAAAAATGGATGGCTCTGTCCAGATATCAACCGGCGACATTCTACGTGGCGCAGTAGCTGCTGGCACCGAATTGGGCAAACAGGCACAAGCTGCGATGAAAGCTGGCGACCTGGTATCTGACGACCTGATCATGGGCATTATGGAGGAACGTCTTAAAGAGGACGACTGCAAAGCTGGTTACCTGTTAGACGGCTTCCCACGTACTATTCCACAAGCCGAAGCTCTAAAAGTACTGCTGGACAAAATGGGTGAGAAACTGGATTGCGCCGTTGAGATCGATGTGCCACGTGATGTGATTCTTGATCGCCTGACCACACGCCGCACCTGTGAAGACTGTGGCGAAATTTACAATGTGAAATCCAGCCCCACCAAAGAAGAAGGCAAGTGTGACAAATGTGGTGGCCCGGTAACACAACGTGAAGACGAAACTGAAGAAGCGATTAGTAACCGCCTGGAAGTCTATAACGACCAGACTGCACCATTAGTTGGTTTCTATAAAGATGAAGGTTTATTGCTTTCCGTCAATGCTACTTCCTCTGATGCCGTGATTAATGCTATTAAAGGACAGTTAGCTAAATAATTTAGACTTAAATAAAAAAGCCCTGATGTGGAAACATCGGGGCTTTTTTGTGTCTGAAAAAAACGACACTGACTAAAGCGTCAAAATAGTTTCGTAGCTTCGTAGGGCGGGCATTGCCCGCCAGCTCAGCAGATGGCATTGATTAAACATACGGTGGGCAGTGCCCAACCTACGAAATTAAATAGAATCGCGCTTACTTAATACTCAACTGTTATTGCACACAGATTGACAATAACAGGAAAAACACGCACTATTTTTTAACTTATAAAAAATTCCACACGTAAAATAACTTCAGGAACTGAATGTACTACTCAGAAAAATTCAACAGCATTACACACCTGGTCGGTGCTGTATTCGCCTTAATGGGAATGGGGGCTTTACTGACTGTTGCAGTACAACAACAGAACCTTTTACTCTTTATCGGCTTCACAATTTTCGGCCTGACTTTAGTGACGCTTTATAGCATTTCAACACTGTACCACAGCTTTAAGCACCCGCTGATAAAACGGTTATTTCAGAAACTGGATCATATTGCTATTTATTTTTTAATAGCAGGCACCTACACCCCCTTCATGCTGGTAACCCTGGTCGAGAGTAAGGGGTTGTGGATTTTACTGGCTGTGTGGTCTCTGGCACTGGTTGGAATTGTGCTGGAACTAAGAATAAAAAATCGCATTGAAGCGCTGCAGGTTGTTATCTACCTGACGATGGGCTGGTTAGTGGTACTTGATTTTAGTGCTCTAAAAACAGCGTTGCCTGAAGCAGGTGTAAATTGGTTAATAGCAGGCGGGCTGGCGTACACCATTGGCGTGATATTTTATGCACTGGATGGTAAACCGTTCTTAAAACACTCTCACGGCATCTGGCATATATTTGTGCTGACAGGTTCTTTTTGTCATTTTATCTCCATCCTTGTTTATGTGAGATGAAAGAATTGCGCACAGAAACTCTCTGACGTTATTATTTGCCACAGACACATTTGACGGGATCAAATGTGAACGCACAAAGTGCGGCCCGAAGGGTGGAGGGCAGGAAGCCCGAAATAACTCACAGAGCACACAGAGAAAAACTTTTTATTGTTAAATAAACTACCCCGCCGTAAGCAAACCGGGTATTAATTGTAGGTGCGATTAAATCGCACAAAATGCAAGCATAACCAGTTTTGTGCGAATGAATTCGCACCTACAGGTTACGTGGCAAGTCACTGTGAGTTACACCCACAGTGATTAAACCGTGTTCGTTACTCCCGGATGCTTTCAGCGGCAATAACGATCCAGATAAGAAAAAATTATTTATACCTCTGTGTGCTCTGTGACCTCTGTGGCTAAGACAGCCTTTTAACCAGAAGTCCCGAAATACATCCAGATGGTCATAAACACAAGAAACACTGCAAAAGTCACTAAACCAACAACGAGTTCACTCGAACCTTTATCTGTACTACTCTCATTATTTTTTGATTTCTGAATCATAACAGTAATGATGTTATAGCTACCGATTGAGCTGTATCAGTCTGGCTCAAAAGTATAAAGCTTTTTATCAGGTATAACTCCACGCACTCCACCTTTTGGGTTTTCCACATCTCCTTTATAACGCGGGATTACATGGATATGCAAATGAGGAATGGACTGCCCTGCCGACTCGCCGACATTGATTCCAATATTATAGCCATCAGGGTTCCATTTCTCATCAGCCATAACTTTACCTTCGGCGACAAGATTCCAGAGATCCTCGCGCTCATCGTCATTAATATCGAAATAAGAGGCAAAGTGCCGGTACGGAATCACCAGAAAATGTCCGTCACTCGCCGGATGACGATCCCAGGCGGCGAAGCCAAATTTACTTTCGATCATCACACGACGACCGGGCTTTGAGATGCAAAATCGGCAGTCATCTTCTGCAGTCTTTTTACTTGCTTTCATATTGCGCTAAAATCTTGATTTAAAAAATAAATGCGGATTTTAATGAGAATGGCTCAGATTACAAGGCCAGATAAGGATTGTTCAGAATAGTGCGATACGCGGTATAATCAGCCACCATATTTACACCTAAATTGAGGCAACCACCTTGGCATCTAACAAAGGACGAGCTTATTTCGGGCTCTCTGGCTATCATTTCAATCCTGACAACATCACACAACTGCTTGGTATAGAACCCACTACGACCAATAGTGGGGGTATGGGTGGCAGCCTGGACAAGCCTGCAATCAGTTCGTGGGAGCTATCGACGGAGATTGTTACTGATGATATAGATGTTTATGATTTGACAGACATTATTACCAAACAACTTGAGCCCATTAAGGACAAGATTCTACAGGCTGTCAAAGGTTACAATGTATCACCCAGATTTGGCGTAGTGTTAGAGCTGGCTATCGACAAAGATGAAACCAACCCGGACATTGGTTTTGGTGCCAGGACCATTCGTTTGTTGGCGGAGATTGGCGCGTTTATTAATATTGAATATAAACTTTCCAAATAATTTTATATTATTGAAAGGCTAAAGATATTTAGCCGCGAAGAACGCAAAATACGCAAAGGAAAACGATGAATATTTTTTTACTATTTCAAAGTAGGCCAGCATAAGCGATAGCGTTGCTGGCGCTATTATCTGACATCGCAAAAAACGCCGGGAACGGCAAAGCCTTATCCCGGTCTACAGGTACATAAACAAAAAAGGTTTTTTTTCGCCCTTTGCGTTCTTCGCGGCAAAGTTTTTCTTTTTACACATCAACACCAAATGCTTCTGTCATTTCCCGCGCTTTATTCATCTGCTCTTCACAATGTTTCAAACACAGCGGTTGCAGAGCGTGAGGAAAACACTCGATAATCACCTCGAAGTCATCAGCTGCTTCTTCAGCAAGAGCAGGATCTTGTGTTAACTCTGCCAACACTACGCGCGCAGTAGACTTATTTACCCGACACAGTACGGCGAGATGAAACGGTTGCTGTTGTTCCATGCAGACGGTTAATGCGGTTTCATAAGATCTTATCGCCTCTTGCAGACGCTCTGCATTATCTTCCGATTCAGCTAAATTATGCAGCACTACACCACGACTGTTGTGTGTTGCAGCCAGCGCAAGAGCGTTGTTATCCGCGTCAAAGCCTGCCAGTGCATTCTTAAAAGCGACAACCGATTTTTGAAAGGTGCGATTGCCTTTTAATAACTTACCGTGAGTATAAAAACTGGCACCCAGCTGGAACATGGTAATCGCCCATTCATCAGGCACCTGCTCACGCGTCCATACCAGTAAAGCATCAGTATAAGCATCCACAGATGTTTTCATCAGTTTTGAATCAACCTGCTGCCGGCCTAGCGCCTGTGTCGCGGTGCCGAGATTGTACTGCGCTGTCGCCCACTCAGAAGGTGAATCTTGCTGAGTAAATTCTTCGAGTGCGTAATGAAAAGCCGCAATGGCACTTTCATATAAAGCGACATCCATTCGTTGTTGCCCGAGTGCGCCAAGGACATTGCCCAAACTATTTTGTACCCTGGCCCACTCCAGAGAAGATTGCTCTCGAGACAGTTCAGTCAGTTTTGACTCAAATGCTGCCTGCGCAGATTCAAGAATGCTGGTACTAAAATGGTGTTGCTCGAAATTACCACGGGTATGTAAAAAATTATCCTGTATGGCAACGCTACTGTCTGCCGCACCATCTACAGCAGCTTGATCACCCGCTAAACTCTTATAGTGATCAATAGCCTTAACCAGCTCAGCATTGCTCGGGTAAAAAATGTAATTATTTGA
The DNA here is from genome assembly GCA_003229115.1 of Gammaproteobacteria bacterium. GTDB lineage: Bacteria > Pseudomonadota > Gammaproteobacteria > SZUA-229 > SZUA-229 > SZUA-116. The sequence goes on from QIHT01000188.1 coordinate 27,173, forward strand.
AAATTTCATTGAGACAGAATTTCATTAAGATCCGGATTGGCACCAACAGCACCACCAAGGTCGACTTCTTCATCGGTTGCATCACGAACCGTCAAAACTTCCAGCTGAAAGATAACGTCTCTACCACACAGTGGATTGTTACCATCCACAGTCAAGGTCTCGTCGTCAAACCGGGTAACGATAAAGTTTTTAGGTTCGCCTTTATCATTTTCCATAGTGATGGTCATGCCGATTTCTCGATAGTCTTCCGGTACATTTTCGATACTATCGGTAAACACCAGCGATTCGTCTCTCTCACCGTATAACTGTTCGGTGTCAATCGGTATTTCTATGACATCACCCACCATCTTTCCAGCCAGCTCTTTTGTCACCTGTTCAGACAAAACATCATTGATGCCATGAACATAACCCAGCGGATAATCGACGGTAACAAGCACATCACCGGTTTTTACATCGACGACCTTATAATTTAATTCAACGAACTTTTCTTTTTCTATTGTTTCTGACATAACTAGAACTGCCCTGCCTAAAAGAGCGTGGCGCCAAATATTTTTACTTTATCGTTCTCATAACCCAGAACCAGTCTACCAAGCCATTCACCTTCTTTTTTTGTATTAGTTTGTTTATAAAGAACTGAAATGTGCTCACCACGACGTATCATGCCGAGGTACTCATATTTTTCAGACAGGTTTTTTGTTAACGTGCTTCTTGCAAATTGTTTACCCATCTCAATCTCGTTTGCACCCAACATCATCTTTGCAGAAAAATTACGGGTAAATGCACCGTAATTTTCTTCATTAGAGAATTTAATCAGGTCTTCCCACATAGGGTGAGCCAGCTCTATAATCTCTTCATCAGTTTTTTCAAGTATGTTCATATCTTTCTATCTAAATATTAGTTGTAGTAATTACTACTACTTAACTTTAAGCAGTTTTAATAAAAAAGGACCAACACTATACATGCCAGTCCTTTTTTACCGCAGGAAAAATCAGGCTGTGTTTCTAGCTAGCAGCCTGCTTCTCCTCTTCATCACCAACTAAGTGATAACAAGGAGCTTTTTCCATAGTGTACTCACCCGTTTTAGGATCACGACGAGAAACTGTCAGTACGTGCCAGTTTTCATCATCAAGCTTCATCGCATCACCACGGTAATAGTAACCAGGCCAGCGTGTTTCCTTACGGAATAAAGTATGCTGGAACACAGCCTCAGAAGTAAGGAAGCGATGCTTCAGTTCCCATGCACGTAGTAGCTCATGCACATCCTGAGCAGCAATATTCTCCAGATCTTCTCCAAAAACACCCATTTTCTTGAGGCCGATTTGTAGAAGTTTCTCGTTGGTCATGTAGTTAACACCAAAACCAGCACAGTACTCATCCATCAACTTCTGTAGACGATCAAGGCCCTGTCTTGGATTGATGTAATTTGGATTAACATCACCAGCAACAATTTCGTTACGATAAACCGTATAAGTTTCCATAGGCTTATAAATCTTGGCCTTAAGCTCATCAATTTGCTTTTGATCAACACGGATACCTTCAGCTTTACCATCATCAATATATTGACAGGCGGCTTTAGCTGCAAGACGACCTTCAGTGAAAGAACCTGAAGAGAATGCGTGAGGTGTACCACCAACAGCATCACCCGCGCCAAACATACCTTCTACTGTGGTCATACGGTTGTAACCCCAGAAGTATTCATCAGGAGAAACATCTTCAGGACCTGAACACCATGCACCACAACCTGTAGCGTGTGAACCCATAACATAAGGTTCAGAAGTTGTTAATTCAGGGTTTTCGTATTTAGGATCAACGTCTGTTGCAGCCCAAAGTACAGCCTGACCAACGGTCATGCCCAGGAAGTTGTGCCAGCCAATTTCCTCAAGATGAGGATCCTGGAACGCCTCCATGGTCACCATGTGGATAGGACCACGACCCGCATTCACTTCATTGATGAATGCATGGTTACGTAAACAGGTTGGAATTGGTTTGTGAGATAAATGCTGGTTTTCCGTATCCAGGTATTCTTTACCTACCATCTCTGTTAGAGCCGGGAACCATTTTGATTCATACTCTTCACCTATACCATTCTGGGTATAAGTCTTGAGGTGTAAGAAGTACGCGCCTACAGGACCGTAACCGTCTTTGAATCGAGCTAATACGATACGGTTTTCCATTTGAGTCATCTTCGCGCCAGCGTCGATCATAAGACCATAGGCAGAACCCGATGACCATGGTGCGTACCAGACACGACCCGCGCCTTCACCCACTGAACGTGGTTTAAAGATGTTAGACGCGCCACCCGCACCAACGATAACAGTTTTAGCTTTAAATACGTGGTAGTTACCAGTACGAACGTTAAAGCCAACAGCACCCGCAACGCGGTTCTCTTTAGCATCGTCCATCAGCATGTGAGTTACACATATACGGTTAAATACTTTGTCAGCAGACTTCTTCGCAGCTTCTGCAACAATCGGCTTGTATGATTCACCGTGAATCATAATCTGCCAGCGACCTTCACGAAGGTAAGTACCCGTCTTCTCATCTTTCATGATGGGCAGACCCCAGTCTTCGAACTGGTGAACCGCTGAATCTACGTGCCTGGCCATATCAAACGCCAGATCTTCGCGAACCATGCCCATCAAATCCATACGCGCATAGCGTACGTGGTCTTCTGGATTATTTTCACCGAAGCGTGTACCCATATAACAGTTAATCGCATACAAGCCCTGAGCTACCGCACCAGAACGATCAATGTTTGCTTTTTCTGCAATAACAATTTTCTTGTCCTTGCCCCAATATCTCGCTTCAAACGCAGCACCGGTACCACCAAGGCCCGCACCTGCAATCAATACGTCGATATTGTCTTCAATAATTGTTTTGTAAGCCATTAGTAGTAAACCCCTTCTTTCAATGTAAGGCCATTAGACTCGAGAGTGTGGAGACTATCCTTACCATCTTTATCGAGTTGAATATATTTAGGTTCGTTGTAAAGCAAATGGCTATTACGCATAGAATCAGCAGGTGCAGGCTCATCAGCAAGTTGGGGAATACCTGTGCCCCATGGCTTGGTAGTGATAGGCGCGAGCAGATCAAAGTCTTTTTTACCGTTACGGAACTTGATGCGCCATGCAATGGTGCCTTTTTCTTCATCACGAAGAACACGTACCGAATGGCCTAGTGGCGCAAAGTCAGCATATCCACGTACGTCAATTGCCTGGTGTGGGCATGCTTTTACACAGGAGTAACACTCCCAGCACATGTTAGGTTCAATGTTGTAAGCACGTCGAAGGGTTTTATCGATGTGCATGATGTCAGATGGGCAGATGTCAACACACTGGCCACAACCATCACAACGAGTCATATATACAAAAGTTGGCATATTATTTCTCTCTTATTCTATAAATTAGTTAATGGATATTAGTAATGCTGAGTCTAATAATGATTGGGTCTTTCGCGTTTGATACCAAGACCCATGTTAGCTGGGTTTTTGCCCATATATTGCGGAATATCCGGGAACTGTGCCTGTACAGCAGGATCCGTCAAATCGAAATCAGCAGGTAGATTCTCAGCTGAACCATCTGCTTTAGTAATACGCTTCTGATAAGCCGCTGCAGGTTTGAAGAACATGTGAGCAAACTTGGACCAGAGCACACCACCGAACAGTATTGTGCTAGACATAATGAATAGACCAAACATCAGCCAACCCAGATCAGAGCCTTGAGTGTTGGACCAGACCAATGCAAACGTACAGGTAGCAAGCAGCGAAACGATAAACAAATCTGCACGTACCAGTTTGAACAATGAAACGCCTTCAGAGTATACGTCAACACGAATAAAGAACCAGAACCAGTAACCACCGACACACAACATAATCGCACCGATGTGCCACAACATTGAGACCATTTCCGGAGCTGCTGCTTCAGGTGTTGGGAACATAAAAATCAGAATGGCTGTGGTCGCACAAAAAATGATGAATCCATACATAATGAGGAGGTGAGACATTCTACGAATCGGGTTAGCAAATTCTGAAGAAGTGATGACTTCACTGGTTACCGTTTTAATAGCCAGTGACATTTTTTCGCCACCGCTTACCTGACGTTTTGCTTCCTTCTCAGCTTTTTTTGCATTCTCGAAAAAGTACTGCGCACTCTTCTTATGCAGCATGTCTAAAATGGTTCCGCCTACAACAAGGAAGACCATGGCTATGACATAGGCCTGCATTGCATATTCAGGAATAGTCGCCGAAAGCTCGGCGAAAGGATTGGTAGTAAACATTGAGTCTAAACTCCTCATTAGAGATAGGGGGTATTTAACGTGCGCGTATATTAAAGGATATTTGCCTTCTCTTCTATTCAATGTGCTTACTAGACCATAAAATAATTTTATGGTCTCCATAAAATTCACTAATAGAGAAACCACTTATCCCATCAAATTTAGGCTGCCAGGTACCAGCAGATCGATGCGAAAGCATTATTAGATGATAATGATTCTCATTAGAGCATTATGCAGGAACGGAGATACTACCTGGCGTCCTGCCCTTCGCCCCACGAGCCGCGCTTTGCACGCTCAAATTCAATCCAGTCGATTTATGCCGCGATATCACCTGCAACTGAATGTGTCTTGATGGATTTAGAAGTAGGCCTGCATAAGGCACGTTGCAGGCAGAGCCATACAGCCGGAAATCGCCGGCAACGACAAAACCTTATCCCGGCCTACGGAAGCACAGGCTTTTTTTCACCGCCATAACGGCCTGACGCTGGAGGCTGGTTCAAAGTATGCCGTACTGACAGTCACCCCGGAAAACAGAAATTAAACCGGGCCAGCTTCAACTGCCTTGTTATGAACGATTATTCTCACGATATCTCCCCAGCTCCTTCAACAACCATTCTTTCGTTTTATGTGGCTTATTCTCTCCACATTGAACCATATAAAATTTACCGCTCATAGTGCTTTTTGTGGCTGCCATAAGGATAAACTGCTCTGTTGTTTCTATCTCGTCTTTAAAATATTCATATTTTCTTTTTATATGATTTACGGCTTCTGAGTCCTGGTATGTAGTGCCGTTTCTAGTGACTTTACAATGTGTTATTTTTATAAAATTTAAGAGGTGTTCGATTTCTATTTTTTGTTTAGGCGGCACATCTGAATTTACAGGTATTGATAACAGAATAAGGGCAATGACTAATATGTGTTTCATATTGTATTTACACATAGCCACAAAAATAACAGGTACTAGAGAACAATTGTTTCCACTAATTATTAACCCATGAACGTGCTTGCAATTCATCTCGCAACCGCTGTAACGCAAGTTTCTCTGTGCTGTCGTAGTTACCCAAACCCAATGTCCAGAGATACTGCTTAAACTTATCTTCATTCGGTTGGCCGGACATTCCAAAATCGATAACCCACTGATCAACTTCAGTTTCTGACACATCGTACTGCCATGCAATATCAATCAGTTTAATGCGATCGCTATAATTGTCCCAGGCTTTAAAAACTGACGAGATAAAATCTGCCTGCAATGATTCACTACTATTGTTCAACGCACTCGTTGGGTAGCCACACTCCTGCAACAAAATGTCTTTAGCGGTGATGGTGTTCACCATGATTTCAAAATCAGCTGCCACTGTCGTTGGCGGACGCATGGTAAAGTCTGCATTAAGCGGATAGTAAGTAAGCACCGCATTATCAAGGTCGGCCAATAAATTCAAATAAAGCGCGCGCTTAGCCACATCGTTTAAAACATTAAATTGAACAATGCTGCTGACTTCAATCTGCGCACCCCAAAGACTTTTAATTTTCGCTTTGATGGCAACAAAAAATGTTTGCCACTGCGCCCATTTGACTGCATCGGTACCCAGGTTGGCATCAATCTCATTACCTACATGTATCCACTTGAGCTTGCCGCTAGCATTAAGGTTAGCTAATCTGCTATGTAAGTTCGTAAGAAAGTTTTCATACGCTAAAATAACCGCGGGGTCATCAAAATTTCCGGCCAGATCAGAGGGAAAACTGGGGCCCGGTGTATCCAGTGGGCGCAACACCAAAGTAAGGTCACCCGTTTGTATCGGGTAATACGACTCTATGATGTCAGCAAGTGCATTGTCATAGTTGCCCAGCGTCGGCTCAAGCAATGCCCAGTCAAGCGCAACACTCACTTCACGCACACCCAGTGCCATCGCTTGCTGGTAAGCCGAGTCATAAGTGACGGACGGAATTTCCTTTACATCAATCCCAAGCACGCGAGTACCCTGCGACAGCGGCTGCTGAACTGGATTTTTTGATGGGCTATCGCTACCACTGCAACCGACCAGTAGCAATATTGAGAAAATCAGGAGGTGAATAATATTCATGCTCTGTGGATTATAGCTACAATTAAACTGGGTCAGAGAGCAATTAGCCCTAGCATTAGAAACAATTGCTCTCTGATACCTATTTCTTTTCAACATGGCTCCATGTTCGAAAATGTTGGGTTACGGCAAAAAACGCCTAACCCAACCTACAGACTGCTGATACAGTATCTCCATTATTGAGTTTTTATTTGGTTTTTATCTTTTTTGTTTTTGACCTACCCCCCCCCACTTGAGCTCACAGAGGAACGAATGCGGTGTTCGGAGGCTTTCCGCGAGGATGTCTGAGCCCATGTGGTTTATGGGCGAGTTCCGCAGCGGCCGAACAGTGCGTGAGTGACGAAGGAACCCTCGGTGCTTTTCCGAGGGTGAGCGATTCGGGGCGGCATTTTTCTGGTTACTCTTTTGTTGCTGTAGACAAATCAGAACAGGAAAAAGCAAAAGCATGGATTGCCGCGCTACCGCTCGCAATGACGGCAAACAAAAACCAGAATCCCTCACATCCGTTCGGGATGACATTCTAATTAGATAAAACAGACTCCTCAGGATGACAAGCTATAGATTGCCACGCTACCGCTCGCAATGATGGCAGGGAACTGGATTCCGGCTAAATGCATGCCGGAATGACGGCAAATAGAAAGAGAAGACTAAAAATCACCCCAACTCTTTTCCCTCTGCCAGCGTATCC
>QIHT01000178.1 GCA_003229115.1 Gammaproteobacteria bacterium
GTATGCGCGCTCCATCAATTTCCGCACTGATATGAACGGCTCCACTGGGCTTAAATTTGCCCACCTTTGCACTATCATGCTCAAACCTCCATATCGCTTCGGGCGAAGGTTTCGGTGAGACCAGCTGTTTTGAGGTCTCTGGTTCCGTTAAATCGGGTGGCAACTCAAGGCGCGTATAGTAATCGGCATCCAGATATTCCTGGCGACGCTCGTTACCATCGGAACCACAACCGCTAATACCCAGCACGGCGACTAAACTCAATAAATAAACTTTGTTACGCATTAACATCAAATAACTCCAGCTTGTTGCATCGCTTCTCGCAAGGGCGAATGGTATTGTTTTGTGAGCGGTGTCAACGGCAGTCGAATACCCGGCCCATTTCAGCCAAAGCCCACTTCACCGGGATAGGATTGGCTTCGAGAAATAACTGGCTATGTAAACCCGTCAATGGCGCATTTGCAGCTTCAGCTTTTTCACGCTCGCCGGCCAGAGCTGCTACACACATCTCCGCCATGGCTTTCGGTGCGACATTTGAAGTCACTGAAATCACGCCGTGACCACCGCACAACATGAACTCGGTTCCGGTTTCATCATCACCACTGAAAAACTCGAATACTTCATCCGCTATCTGTGACTGCATCGCCTGCAAACGGTTCAAATCACCGGTCGCATCTTTGATGCCAACAATATTTGGCACAACGGCCAGTCTTGCCACGGTTTCTGGCAACATGTCACACACCGTCCGCCCGGGCACGTTGTATAAAATTTGCGGGATATCGACCGTTTCAGCAATTTTCCTGTAATGCAGATACAGTCCTTGCTGGGTGGGTTTATTGTAATAAGGCGTGACCAGCAAACAGGCATCAGCTCCACCGTCACGGGCACATTGAGTCAGGTCGATAGCTTCAGTGGTTGAATTGGCCCCGGTGCCGGCAATCACTGGAATTCGGCCTTTTGCCATTTCTACGGTTCGGCGCATGACCTCACAGTGTTCGGGCATATCAAGCGTGGCCGATTCGCCGGTGGTTCCCATGGAAACGATGGCCGAGGTGCCATTTTCGACGTGAAAATCCACCAACCTCTGCAGGCTGTCGTAATCCACGCTATCATCGGCTGACATTGGCGTAACCAATGCCACCATGCTTCCACGAAACATAATTCTCCCGGTAAGATCCAGCTCGAAATCTGTGAAGACACCCCGGATCAGGGGCCACAAAATAAGGCGCACAGTTAATCAATTTTTATGCCTAATTTCAACGGCTAGACCGTGGTATTTGTCGATAGATACCGGGGGAAACCATTCATCGGATCGCACTGTCCAACCAGTGCAATACTCCAGTTAGAGGCTATACTCGGTTAATGGCAACACTAAATCCCCCAAATTTCGATAAATCCGGTACAGAACGTCGTACTTACAGCCGAATCCCCTTCAGTGCTGAAGTTGTCATGCAAAGCGGGCATGAGGAATGGAGCTGCAATCTGGTCGACATTTCACTAAAAGGCATGCTCGTAGAACCCCCCTCAGAACTTGATATCGATATCAGCAAACCTTGTGCAGTTGCACTGTTCCTGGGTGACGAAGCCTCGATTCACGCCCGCGTAAAAATTGCACATAGCGATAATGGGCACTGGGGCCTGGAATGGTTACATATTGATATTGATAGCCTCAAACATCTGCGTCGTCTACTGGAACTGAACCTGAATGACCCGAACCTGTTAAACAGAGAACTGGCTGAACTGGGTTAAAGTTAAAGCAACTCCGGCCATCTATTCCGAAGTGGCCAGGCAATTAATTTAGGTCAAATTCCCCTGATGTATCAATCAGTTTCGTAGGGCGGGCATTGCCCGCCAGCTCACAGAGTAACATTGATGGGATAAACGGTGGGCAATGCCCACCCTACGAAGCTTAAAGAGATTGCCACCCAGTGTTTATGCCGAGTTATCCGAGGCTCATAATGGCAAAAGAACAACTTTTTTCTTAAGTTAAGTACCATTAGAATCAGGCCGCTCTATTCAGAAGTGGTCAACGAATTAATTTAGGTTAAACTGTACTGATGTATAAATCAGCATCAGGGTCGTAAGTCATCATGCCAAAAAAACTAGTCATCACCGCTTTAGGCGCTGATCGCCCTGGCATTGTTAATGAACTAAGCGATGCACTCTGTTCGAACAAGTTAAATATCGAAGACAGCCGTATGAGTGTGCTCGGCGGTGAATTTGCCATCCTGTTACTGGTCAGCGGTACCAGCCAGGCAGCTGAGGCTTTTGTTGCGAGTCAGCCGGACATAGAAAACTCGCTGAAAATGAAACTAACCATCAAGCTCACCGAAACAAAAGCAGAATCACAACAGCTGATACCTTACGATGTCGATGTCGTCGCCATCGACAACCCCGGCATTGTTCATAACCTGGCCAGTTTCTTTTCAAGCCGCCAGATTAATATTGTCGATCTGGAAACTGATCGTTATGCCGCCGCTCATACAGGTACGACCATGTTCTCGCTACACATGACCATTGGTGTGCCAACAGATACCGCCATCGCCAGTCTACGTGATGAGTTCATGACAATCTGTGACGAACTCAATCTGGATGCAACACTGTCATCAACGGTTTAAGCCTTATTTTTTCGAGACAAATAACATGGTCACCCTGGGTAAAAAAGTAAAAAATTTTAAAGCAGCAGCTACTGGCGATAAAACCATCAGCCTGAATGATTACAAAGGTAAAAAACTGGTGCTTTATTTTTATCCCAAAGACAGCACATCAGGTTGCACTACCGAAGGCCAGAACTTTCGTGACGCTAAAGCTCGTTTCACAAAACAGAACACTGTCATTATTGGCGTTTCTCGTGACAGCCTGAAATCTCACGAAAATTTTTGTGAAAAACAGAAATTCAATTTTGATTTATTATCCGATAGCGATGAGGCATTGTGCACACAGTTTGACGTCATCAAAATGAAAAACATGTACGGAAAAAAAGTGCTGGGTGTTGAACGCAGCACATTCCTGATTGATGAAAAAGGCGTACTCCGGCAGGAGTGGCGCAAAGTTAAAGTCGAAGGCCATGTAGAAGAAGTTCTGGCTGCAACAAAATCTATTTAAAGACTATTTCTCTGCTGCATGTGGAACAGGTTTAAGTAAAAAGACAAAAAACTTGCCGCGAAGGACGCAAAGGGCGCAAAAAAAGATAAGATCTTTGGTTAAACACAAATAGATATTGTTTTTGCTTTTTTCGCGTCCTTTGCGTTCTTCGCGGCATAATTTGTTTTAGGTTTTTTTCATAACTTCATTGTTTGTTTTAGCTAATCAATAAAGCCTGACAAATACTCCGGGATACGTTTCTGCAACCAGAAGACAGGCTTGCGTACACTCCCGGCAACAAAACCCACATGGCCGCCATATTGACTAAGTTCGAGCTCAACCGACTCGGACAAATCAGATTCATCAGGCACAATATCAGGCAACATGAAAGGGTCATCCAGTGCGTGAATCATCAAAGCAGGTTTTTTAATTTCTTTTAAATACTGGCGCGCACTACTACGAGCATAATAATCATCGACTCCTGCAAAACCATGCAGAGGTGCTGTGGCTAAATCATCGAACTGCCAAAATGTTTTTAATTGTCTTATGCCTGTTTTATTTAATCCAATCAATTGCTCAAAATCAAAACGCACCGCCTTATCAAGCATTTTTTGCTTCAGTAGACCAACAAGATATCGTTGGTAAAATCGTGAAAAACCCTGATTTAAACGTTGCGCACATAAATCCAGTTGCACTGGCGCACAAACGCTCACCACCGCCTTCAGTGGTGAGGCGCTGGCATATTCGGCCTGTAACTTGAGTAACATGTTACCGCCCAGGGAATAACCGACAGCAGCTAAAGGCGTGTCCGGATATTTTCTTTTTAAAGCATCTATCATGAAACGCGCATCACCCGTTTCACCACTGTGGTAAGAGCGAGGCAACCGGTTGGGGCGCCCTGAACAACCACGAAAATGCATTAACACCGCCTGCCAGCCTTGCTCATGCAGCGCCTGCATAATACCGCTCGCATAATGTGAATCTACCGAACCTTCGAGACCGTGAAAAACAACCACGATGGGCTTTTCATTAACAGGTTCATTAGTCCATGAGCAATCAAGGAAATCACCATCATCAAGTTCAAGCGTTTGTTGAAAATAGTTTTTGTTGCTTCGATTTTTTAACAGAAGAGGTAGAACGGTTTGCAGGTGAGGACTAGCAAGGCCAAATGCCGGGCGGAACTGACTTTGAGTAATCATGTGATTGCATAGTAACAGTAAAAGCTAGAGCATTATTTGCCGCGAAAAACGCAAAGAGCGCAAAAAAGGCGATTGTTTTTTAAAACACTACTTTGCGCCTGTTGCATTTTTCGCGGCAAAAAAAGTTATTTATTTTTATTTCTACCGTCCCTGCTGCTGCATCATTTCCTGATAGCGTTTCATTTGTTCCATCGCTTCCGGTGGCATGCTGCCTGATTGCTGCATCTGTTTCATCATCTGCTGCATATCAGGCATCTGGCCCTGGCTATTGTTCATGCCCTGACCCATACCCTGCTTCGCGCGGTTCATCTGCTCTGCCATGGTGGTGGTTTTGTATCCTTTAGGTAAAACAAAAGCATTCGCCGGTAAGCTGGCATTGGTCTTGATGCTTTTAATTTCACTGGTTACTTTACCGTTAGCGTCCAGCATCCTCATTGGAACACCCACTTTTTCACCCTGGGAAGCAAAATCCATATTTGCGCGCGTACAAACATCCAGCATAGCTGCATAGCCACCAATCGCGGCACGCTGTTTTTCTGCCATGGTTTTCATTGATTCAAACAATTTGTCGATGCCGGTGGTTTCCATCGCGGCTTTCGAGCCAAACAATGTTCCACACACTTTGCCTTCAGCTTTAAGTGTGAATTTTTTGGTTGAGTAACCAGCTATCATCGGACCGCTACCGTTGGAAACGAGTTCGATTTTTATCTTTGGTACAGGTTTTCCGCCCAGTGAAGGCATATCGCCACTCATATCCAGTATTTGTCTCTTCTCCGGAATGACAGCGAACATGGTCTGTTTTTTGTAATCGATTAACATATAGCCCTGACGCTCGCCCATGTCGATCCTCGATTTACTACCCTCCATCATGACCTGGGTTTGTCCAGCATTCTCGCTGGCGACTTCAATTAATGTCGCCGCAATCGCAGTATTACCCAACAGACAAAAAACCAGGGGGAGTGTTTTTTTCAGAAGCATTATTTTGTTTCCTTGGGTATGTGTGCCGGTGGAGCTACAGGGTGGCGCAATAATACACGTTCGCCAGCTTTTCTCATAACTCGCCCAGTGAATATAAAAAACCCTTGATCTGCATCAAACCCATATGAGAATCATCTGCATTCAGAAAAATCGTCTGTATAATGCCCCCATTATTTAGACTTTACTTATATTTGGAGACATTAATGAAGTGGCATTCAGCAATGCAAGTACTTGTTTATACAGGAATTTTATCCACAGTATCGTTATCAGCACAGGCCGTAACCGATGAAGAATTTAACGAATTGAAAGCACGATTCGAAGCCCTGGCCGATGCCGTTGAAGAATTCGACAGACCGGTTGAAAACCGCGCCACCATCGGTGCTTACGGTGAAATGCATTACAACAATCTCGAAGACCCGGCAGGCAATACCAGCAAGGACTTAAGTTTTCACCGATTCATTTTGTTCGTGGGTTACGAGTTCAGCGACAAAATCCGGTTTTTCTCAGAAATTGAACTGGAGAACTCGCTGGTCGAAGATACAGCTGATGGCTCTGGCCCGGGTGAAATTGAACTGGAACAAGCCTATATTGAGTTTGATCTGACAGAAAATATGGAAGCTAAAGGTGGCTTGTTCCTGATTCCTGTCGGTCTCATCAATGAGACACACGAACCTCCTCGCTTCTATGGCGTCGAGCGCAACATCGTAGAAAAAGAAATTATTCCCGCCACCTGGTGGGAAGGTGGTGCGGTTCTGTCAGGCCGAATGGGTACTACAGGATTCAGCTACGACCTGGCGGTCACTTCTGGCCTGGATAGCGGTGTCGAGATTCGTGACGGCCGCCAGAAAGTCGCTAAAGCCAATGCCAATGACCTCGCTTACACTAGCCGACTAAAATACACCGGAACGGCTGGAGTGGAATTATCAGGTACACTGCAATACCAGTCTGATATGACACAGGGCCTCGATCCTACCATTGGCAGTGCTACCTTGCTTGAAGTACATGTTATCTACGATATTGGTCCTGTTAACCTGCGCGCACTTTATGCTGGCTGGGATATTGATGTCAGCAATGCGGCAACGGCTATCAATAAAACAAAAAACAAACAAGATGGCTACTACCTGGAAAGCTCATGGAAATTTGTTAAAAGTGCCGGCGTATACGCTCGCTATAATGTCTGGGACAATGGTGGTTTTGGTGATACCGAAAAAATCAAAACCGAGATTGGTATAAGTTACTGGCCTCATGAAGATGTGGTACTCAAATTTGATATCCAGTCAGAAGACTATGGTGATACTGTCAAGGCAAGTGAAGCCGATGGTTTCAATCTGGGCATTGGTTACCAGTTCTAATTTGTGAAAAATATTCAGCACCACCTTCTGTTGTTTGCAATTGCGGGGGGAAATTTGCCCCCTCTTTTTCGCTAACGAACAGGTATGCCACTATGAAATACATACTGACATTACTTTTACTCCTGTTTATTAATAGTGCACAGGCAGGCGGCGTCTACCAAACACAGGAAAGCTTCCTCGCCGAAGTGTTTTCGAAAGACATACCAAAACCCGAGGTGATTTGGCCTGACAAAACACTGAAGAAAAAGATTGCAGCCATTCTTGGCCACAAATACAAAAGCCTTCGTATTCGTTACTGGAAAAAAAATAACAGAACCGCCTGGGTACTTGAGGAGATCGGCAAAGATAAACCGATCACTACTGGTTTTGTGATCAACAATCAAAAAATCGAGAGCGTACGTGTATTAATATTCCGTGAAAGTCGCGGCTGGGAAGTACGCCATACTTTTTTCACCGAACAGTTTGATGACGCCATTCTTGAAGATGATATGGAACTTAGCAGAAACATTAATAATATCTCTGGCGCAACACTATCCGTGCGCGCCGTAAAAAAACTGGCGCGTCTTGCGTTGTTACTGGACATGCATGTCAGCGTTAAACAGGGAAAATCATGACGAGAAAAAAAACCGGATTTTCAGCTTTTCTCTGGCATAGACGTGCCGGGCTGATCGCTCTTGTTCTGATTATCATTCTGGCCATTACCGGCATACTACTTAACCACACAGAATCGCTTCAACTGGATGAAACCTACGTAGAATCATCCGCCCTGCTCAACTGGTACGGCCTCGAGCCTGAAGGCGAAATTATCAGCTACGCAGTTAAAAAACACATCATATCCATCTGGGACAGGGAAGTATTTTTTGATAACCGGCCCCTCACCCATACAACAGAAACCCTGCACGGCGTGGTCTGGGCAGAACAGTTAATTATCGCCGCCTTTGACACCGAGATTTTCCTGTTAACCCACGAAGGTGAACTGGTTGAACGTGTACCTACCAGCCAGAGCTTTTCAGGCATTCAAAGGCTGGGGCTGAAATACAAACGCCCTGTCATCGAAACCCGCGACCCTTTGTATTACATAGCAGACGAACACATTCTGGACTGGGATGTCATCATCAATGAAGGCGTTGAATGGTCTGTTAAAACCAGACTGAGTGAATCACAAAGAAGCGAATTAAGACACGCGTTTCGCGGTAACGGCTTAAGCATGGAACGCGTTGTACTGGATTTACACAGTGGCCGCATTTTCGGGCACTACGGTATCTACCTGATGGATGCCGCTGCAATTGCCATGCTCTGGTTATCATTAAGTGGTTTGTGGGTATGGTGGCGACGGCGTGTTAAACAAAAACAGAAACGCCATTACCAAAAACATCACAGATCTTAAAAATATTTTTTGCCGCAAAGGACGCAAAGTGCGCGAAAAGGTAATACTAAAAACAGGTTTTTTTGCGTCCTTCGCGTATTTTGCAGCTCAAGCTTTTTTATTAGTTCGTAGGTTGGGTTAGCCCTTCGGCAAGCTCGGGATAAACTCCGTCTAACCCAACATCATTCCATATTCAATAATGTTGGGTTACGGCAAAAAAAAACGCCTAACCCAACCTACGGGAGCGTGGTCAGTTCTTTGCCACTTTTCACTCGCCACTCGCCACTTGCATTGAGTTTGTAGGTTGGGTTAGCGAAGCGTAACCCAACAACATTCCATATTCGATAATGTTGGGTTACGGCAAAAAAACGCCTAACCCAACCTACAGGGATTAATCGTGGCGAGGAACTAACTATTAACCTCGCCACTCGTCCCTTGTCCCTCGCCACTGGTTTGCATGGAGGGCCATGCATTAATTACGGCCTGCACCAGCGTCGCCAGCGGAATGGCAAAAAACACACCCCAAACCCCCCACAAGCCACCGAACACCAGCACTGCAATAATAATGGCTGCCGGATGCATATCGACGACTTCAGAGAACAGTAGTGGTACAACAATATTGCCATCTATAACCTGCACTACCAGGTAGGCAACCATTATATAAACAAAATCACTGCTCGCTCCAAACTGGAACCAGGCGATGAGTGCAACCGGTATGGTGACTGCAACAGCGCCCACATACGGAACAATAACGGACAGACCAACAAATAAACTCAGTGTCGCGGCGTAGTTTAAGCCCATAAAAGCAAACGGAATATAAGTTGCGACACCAACAATCAGAATTTCTATCATTTTTCCGCGTATGTATTCACCAATTTTTATATCAACGTCTTTCCACACCTTGTAGGCGAGACCACGCTCATCGGGAAGGAAACGTCGCAACCAGGATAGTATGAGTGTTTTATCTTTCAGCAGGAAAAATACCAGCAGTGGCACCACGACCAGAAATACCATCAGCGTAAATACATCAACCACCGAATTAAGTGAAACCGATACCAGCTTTTGCCCAAGAGTAACCAGCTCGTTATTAAAACTGGCTACCATTTCCGACAGGTCGCCCGCACTAAGAAAAGGGTACTTTTCAGGTAAAGCCTCAATCAAATGCTGCACTTCACTGAGAATATCAGGAAGGTTGCGGATTAACTGCGACAGTTGCCCCGACACCAGCGGCACCAAACCAAATAGCAACAGCGTAACCAGGGTAATAAAAAACGTGAAGCTGATTACAACAGAAAATATTCGCGGCATACCCAGGCGGGAGATTCTTTTCACCAGGCCTTCCAGCATATAGGCAATAACAATGGCCGCCAGCACCGGCGCCAGGATATTACCCCAGGAAAGAACAACCACAGCGCCTAAAATAATAAATAACGCAAGAATAATAACCTGTGGATCAGAAAAATTTTTTTCGTACCAGGCTTTGAACACCTCAATCATTCATTATCCTTAAGTAGTTTTTCAAAAGATTCTTCAAACAGCTTCTCCATTTCATCAATCACGTCGGTAACATCACGCCCGTTGACCATGTGCTCGGTCATCAGTGATGAGGCTGTAGAAAACACTGTCATACTTCCTATCATCGGGTAGGTTAATTTCAAACGCTTGACCGCTCCCACAACCGTCTCGACTTCAGGTCTGGGTACATCCAGTGGCACACCGATTTCTTTCTGCACCAAACCACCTTTGGACTGAAGAAATTCAGCATAGTCGAATAGACTGGCTTTTCTTTCATCATCCAGCGTATCAAACAATTCGGCCAGTTCGCTGGCAGTGTGATTGCTACTCATAGAAGTTACTTATGTTTTTTTACAAAATTCTTGCGCGAAACTCAGCAGCTCATCAGCTGCACGAGACTTGAAGTTATACCGCTGCCGGACAAAAGAAAATGGCCTCTCTAGTTTAGGCGAGAGATTGACCGCTGTCAGCGACTTCAATTTCAGCTCTTTAAGAATCGTTGCTCGTGACACGATAGAAATACCCATGCCAGCCTCAACAGCACCCTTAATGGCTTCCGGACTACTCAGCTCAAAGCTGATTTCAAGTAAATCGTGATCACCATGCTGTTCGATATACTTTGTAATAACTTCCTGTGTTCCTGAACCATGCTCACGACTGATAAAAGGGTGGGCCACCAGCTCTTTCACATGAATTTCTTTCACAGTAGCCAATGGATGATTGTTGGGCATAATCACAACCAGTTGATCCATCTTGCATTTTTCAACCATCAGATTTTTGTTATTGACATAGCCTTCAACAATACCCAGATCAACCACGTTATTCTCAACCATAGAGACAATATCTTCGGTATTCGCTTCTCTCAAACTAATCATTACATCCGGATACTTGGCCTTAAACTCGCCAATAAGTAACGGTAGCATGTACTCTGCGATGGTGGTGCTGGCACCCAGTGTGACACCACCACTCACTTCTCCCGTCATATCAGTCACGCTTCGCGACATATCATCGTATAAATTGAGAATGCGCTCGGCATATTCAAACATGTGGCTGCCAACCTCTGTTAAGGTCACCTTATTATGTGTACGATCGAACAATCGGGTGTTAAATTGTTCTTCCAGTTGCCGGATCTGGAAAGTAACTGCAGGCTGAGTCATATGCAATTCTTCAGCTGCTTTGGTAAAGTTAAGCAATCTGGCAACGGTGTGGAATATTTTTAATCTGCGATCTGCCATTGTTTTGAACGGGCTCATTGCCTCTGTCGATTACCTGATATGGTAACACTCAAATGGAGCTGAAAACCATGATAAAACCTATGAATATTTATCACCTCTCTACATATAGAGGATACCTGCTTTCTGTTTTACTTATAACAGCCATCTTTACACCATGGCTAGTTACAGCAGGAATCTACAAATGGACCGATGAGAACGGCAATGTGCATTACGGTGGCCAACGCCCGGCAGATGCCACATCTGAGCGAATGAAAATCAAAACCGGCGAAACACCTTATGGTGATGAAACTACGGCCAAAGATAAAAAAGACAAAGCTAAGCTGAAACCGGGTGAAAAAAAAGAAGAAAAAAAAGCGCAAGCATCCAAACCGCCCGAACCACCCAAGATATCCAAAAAAGAGAAAAAACGCCGCTGTGCTGAAGCACGGCAAAATCTGGCAACCATTGAAACTCGAGGCCGGGTGCGTGTAAAAACCGAGGATGGCAGCTCTCGTCACCTGACCCCCAAAGAACGTGATAAACGTGTTGCCACAGAACGAAAAGAAGTCAGCAAAAACTGTAAGTAACCGACCTCCCCTGTATTTCCAAGGGCCCGGACTGGATAAATAACCATGCCACTGTTACAGATAAATACCAATATCAGTATTGATAATGCTCGATCTCTGGCCACAGATGCCTCGGCACTGGTGGCGAGTATGCTGGGCAAACCCGAAAGTTATGTGATGGTTAATGTCAATCCTGACCAGGCACTCACCTTCGCTGGCACTGATGAAGGCGCCGCACACCTGAAACTCAAAAGCCTGGGTCTGGCAGAATCTGAAACAGCAAAATACTCGGAGCAACTGTGCGGTTTTATGCAGCAAAAACTGGGGATTGATCCGGGGCGTATTTACATTGAATTTGATGGCCCACCGAGGCATATGTGGGGTTGGGATAACAAAACTTTTTAAGACATGATCCACAGATGAACGCAGATAAAAACCAGGGCAAAAACAAAATCTTTTGCCGCGAATAACGCAAAGGACGCGAAGGTTAAAAACAAAACAGGTTTTCTTTGCGCCCTTTGCGTTATTCGCGGCTCAAGGTTTTGCTTTTATCTGCGTTCATCTGTGGAAAAAAGTTTTTGACTTTTATACAAAAAATCAATCTAAAAATACTGCTGCAACCTGACAAACCAGTCCTCGTCATCAAAATTATCATAACGGATTTTCTTGTAGCCCAAACGTAGAGCGGTATTCACCGCCAGATTGTATTGCAACTCCGCAGAAATAGAATCCCGGTCTAACTCAAAACCCGCCACCGGTTCATTGCTTTCAAGCAGTAACAATGCCTGGCCAAAACCCAGCGAGATAGACGCACCTAACTGGGCGCCTGCCAACAGGCTGTAGTCATGCTCATAATCACCCGAGACATTAGCTTCCAGTAACGCCATGGCAAACACGGTGGTATTGGCCCAGCGAGTGCTATAGCCTCCGCCTCCGCGTGTTACGAAAGCCAGATTCGATGTTTTTTTATCAAGCCGGGTGCGTTCAAGGCGTATATCCAGTTGCCAGGAGGGAGTGGTATACCATCCACTCACCGGCGTTAACGACACAATATTGAAAAATCGCAGGCTCTCTAATCGCAGTTTGTTTTCATTGGGAAACCATCGCAACCGAGTGTCCATCACATTTATTTCCGAGCCAGTGACATAACCTGTTGGTGAATCCACCAGATCGTGAAACGCCGGTCGCAATACAATGTCCATGTAGGATTCACCATTTTGATCACCACCGCCCAGTGCAAAACGTGTTGATTTATGCCCGGTTTCAGGGGGAGATGTTTGCTCGATGGCTTTCATTGTTACCTTTGACAAAATGCTCCTCGCATTCAGTACGTCTTCTGCTACCGAAGACTCCGCCTGATCTCTGAATTGCAGTAAGGTGTATACCAGTTCATATATTTCCACGAGTTTAGTTTCGTCACTCACCTGCGCTTCCAGTTCTGCAACAGACATTTCACCATCAGCCAGTTGCAAAACCCAACCTCTTTGCCTGTTCTGTTGACGGGTAAAACCTGCCTGTATCTGGCTAACCAAAGAAGCGCGATACTCTTTTTTCAGTATCAACTGTTTATCATCGAGCGCACGAACGGTATCTACCGGTATGGCATACAATGGAAATGCATCACCTGTTGTCAATTCACCTTCAGGTTTGACCGCGTCCAGCATGCCCAGCAATCGGTAGGAACAGTTTTCCCTGAAAAAGAAATAGTCAAAACGAATGCCGGTCAACTCCCAGGTGTGTCTTGCCAGTTGTCGGATTTCATCGGCTGAATAATCCAGTTGGTATTCCCAGATGTCCCGATTTTCTATGTTGCTGTATATCTGCACGGTTTCAAAATACTGGCGGGTTAGAAAAACCCCCTGATAACCGCCAAACAGTCCGTTATAAACATAAGCAGGCAAACTGTCTTCTGAATCATTAGCCGCTGCATAATTAATAGTCTGTGACAACATGATGGAATCAGCACCGTCGAATCGTAGAAACGTATGGCCAAATGTCGATCCCGGATTGCCCAGATACATCGCAGGAAAAACCAGGGTTAATTTGTCGGTAGCGACACTGTCCATCCACTTATCCAGCTTCGGGCATGAAACATCATATTCTGCTGAAATACCAAGCTGCTGCTTTAACCAGTGCCAGCGTGCCGGCAAAAAACATTGCGCGTGACCAACTCCCGAAGGCATCAGGAAGGCTCTAATATCAGCTTCCAGTTCTGCCTGTGGATCTGATTTTCCCTGCGCAGACCTGAAAAACAGGTCGTCATCCGCCTGGCTGATAAAGCGTCCAGTGAGGGTTTCTTTCTTGTAATGCAATAACGCCAGCCATGCCGGTTGCTGCCCCAGTTGCGTCTGCCTCGCCTGTTCAATGTAATCATCTCCTGGCTCAGCATGTACAACCTGCGCACAACAACACAGAAGGAATGTAATGATTATAAAAAAAGGGCGCATAAAGTGTTTTATTTGATTTAATCAGACTGGTGTCAGCAATGGCTAAAAATGCCTTATTTAGCCACAGAGGTCACAGAGCACACAGAGAAAACTATTAATTAGTTTTACTCAACGCTCGTAGGAGCGGCTTTAGCCGCGAACGATTGTCGGTTTCAGACGAACTTTCGCGGCTAAAGCCGCTCCTACGAGTACGTTGATATTGCATAAATAAATACGGTGTGCTCTGTGGCAAATTTCAGCTTCAGCCAGATTATCTTCGAGTGTCCACTGTACACTGTGCCACTGCCCTGTAAAATGCGCTCCAATATACGCGATTTGAGCCATTATGTACTTATCAAAATTTCAGCTGACTACCCTAAAAGAAACCCCGGCCGACGCCGAGATTACCAGCCACCGCCTCATGTTGCGCGCCGGTCTGATTCGCCGTCATGCCTCGGGTCTGTACACATGGCTACCACTGGGTATGCGCGTTCTCAGGAAAGTCGAAAATATTGTTCGAGAAGAAATGGACCAAAGCGGTGGCCTTGAAGTATTGATGCCTGCCGTACAACCAGCAGAACTGTGGCAGGAATCGGAACGCTGGGAACAATACGGGCCAGAATTATTACGCTTTCACGATCGTCACGGCCGTGAATTTTGCTTTGGTCCAACACATGAAGAAATCATCACTGACCTGGCTCGCCGTGAACTCAATAGTTACAGGCAACTGCCCGTCACTTATTACCAGATACAAACCAAGTTTCGTGACGAAGTTCGCCCTCGTTTCGGTGTCATGCGCGCACGTGAATTCATCATGAAAGATGCCTACTCCTTTCATGTCGGGCAACAATCTTTGCAGGAAACTTACGATGTCATGTATCAAACCTACACCCGCATTTTTACCCGACTGGGTTTGAAGTTCCGCGCCGTGATGGCGGACAGCGGTGCCATCGGTGGTAACAGCTCGCACGAATTTCACGTACTGGCCGATTCAGGCGAAGACGCCATCGCGGTATCCAATGAAAGCGAATACGCCGCCAACGTCGAAAAGGCAGAAACTATTCCTTCAGAACAGGCACGCCCTGCAGCCTCGACAGAAATGCAAACCGTTGACACGCCTGGTCAACACAGCATTGAAGAAGTCTCGGCTATTCTCGACACACCAGCATCACAATGTATAAAAACTTTACTGGTTGAAGGCAGTGAAGAAAACAGCATTGTTGCTTTACTGCTGCGCGGTGACCATGAACTGAATGAAGTCAAAGCTGAACACCTTAACGAAGTTGCGACACCTTTGTGTTTCGCCAGTGAAGAGCAAATAACAAAAGTTGCTGGCTGTGAGCCCGGATCTCTCGGTCCTGTTGGCTTAAATATGACCATCATTGCTGACCATGCTGCACTGCAACTTGCCGATTTTGTGTGCGGTGCTAATAAAAATGGTAAGCATTTAACGGGGCTGAACTGGGAACGTGATCTTCCACTACCCATTGCAGCAGACCTGCGTAATGTCGTCGATGGTGATGCCAGTCCTGATGGCAATGGCACGCTGTCCATTGTTCGCGGCATTGAAGTCGGCCACATCTTCCAGTTGGGCGAAAAGTACTCTACCGCCATGAAAGCTAACGTACTCGACGAAAACGGAAAAAGCGTCACCATGACCATGGGATGTTATGGCATTGGTGTTACACGCATCGTTGCCGCCGCTATTGAACAAAATCATGATGACAACGGCATCATCTGGCCAGACAATATTGCACCCTTCGATATCGCCATCGCACCCATCAATTTCCAGAAATCAGATGATGTGCGCGAAGCAGCTATCAAGTTACACGATGAATTGACCGAAGCTGGCTTTGAGGTATTACTCTACGATGAAAAAGCACGCCTGGGCGCCATACTCGCCGACCTCGACCTGATAGGCATTCCCCACCGCGTTGTGATTGGTGATCGTGGCCTGGCTGATGGCACTGTTGAATATAAGGGGCGCACAGATAAAGACAGTCAGGATATATCTGTCGGTGACATCTCTTCACAACTTATACAGAAGTTGCAGAACTGATTTTTTTATTTGCCACAGAGGTCACAGAGTTTAGTTTGTCATTGCGAGCGGTAGCGCGGCAATCTCTCGAATTACGCGTACGGAGAAAG
The DNA here is from genome assembly GCA_003229115.1 of Gammaproteobacteria bacterium. GTDB lineage: Bacteria > Pseudomonadota > Gammaproteobacteria > SZUA-229 > SZUA-229 > SZUA-116. Next base: position 15,847 of record QIHT01000178.1, read on the forward strand.
ATTGCCGCGCTACCGCTCGCAATGACGGAAAAATCAGAATCAAAACATGTTTTTCTCTGTAACCTCTGTGGCAAAATAACATCTGTTTAAAGCCAGCTATGATACTTACAACTAACAGATTGAGTCTGAGCACAAATACATGAATCGTACTATTTTTAGTCTTCTGTTTATTTTACTAACACATAGCACACTCGCGCTCGCCACACCCAACCAGCTCGACCCAAAACTACGGCAATTATTAACTGAAGCTATCAGAGCCTCTGACAGTTTTGAAGATCCTTACGACGCAGAAGTCTGGCTGGTGGATATGTCTAAACGTTTACAGCCATTCCTTGAAGATGAGAAACATCGCCTTAAACTGTTACGCTTCATCCACCGCGAAGCAACACGCTCAAAACTGGTTCCTGAGCTGGTTCTTGCTGTCATTGAAATCGAGAGTCGCTTTGATCATTTCGCTATTTCAAAATCAGGCGCACAAGGTTTGATGCAGGTTATGCCCTTCTGGTTAAAAGAAATTGGACACCCCGAAGATAATCTGGTTGATATACAGACCAATCTACGTATGGGTTGTACCATTTTGAAATATTACATGGACATGGAAAAAAACAACTTACGTAGCGCTCTGGCTCGATACAATGGTAGCTATGGAGATATCAATCACACTTATAGCAACAAGGTATTAGATGCGCTCAGGTTACGTTGGCACAAACGATGAAATTGAAGTTACTCCTGCAGCTTAAGTCGAACAGCCTGTAACACCCCACCCGCACGATAGTCCTGCGCAAAAGCAACCAGAAATAAATTTTCCTGTTTCCAGCTTTCGCCGATAACAACAGCCTGTTTAAAAGAAAAGGAAGTATCAGACGCATTCTGTATAAAAGGACCATGAATCTGTCGCACAACATAATCGTGGTGTAACAATTCACCCTCATTCTCACCATCACTCACTTCAACACTTAAGTCGTCTTCATAAACCGCAATAAAAAAAGCGATATCTTTTACATTACTTCGCTCTGTATTGATAAGCAGTTCGACATCTAAATTTGAAATATCTTTTTGTTGCAGAGACAGTTTCAGATCCACATCCGATTCTTTTGAAACAATCTCCCGAACATCGCTGGAAAACCTGTTATAAGTACGGTAGTCGCTACCACTAAGCACAAACTGCGGCGTATAAATAGTATTTTGTGAGTTGTACTGTGCAATCTTCCGTTGGCGTTGGTCATGCCGTTCGGAAGCAAATTGATCTCGCCATCCAATGTAATCCCAGTAAGTAACATGAAAAGCCAGTGGAATTAATTGCTGACTGGAAATTCCGGAATCTTTTAAATTAGATAACCATTCTTCAGCGGGAGGACAACTACTGCAGCCTTCCGATGTATACAGTTCAAGTAAAGCCACGCGGTTGGCAGGACTACTGGCAGTGATTACCCGCTGGCCCTCTGCAAAAACGTTCAGTGGCAGAAATAACAAAAAAATCAGGTGATAGAATCGCATAATAAAAACTGTGACCATAATGAAGCTGATAAATTCCTTATAACCGTACTTTTCCAGTTTCGCAATATCTGGCATTTTGCTGTTAACGCCGAGATCGCAGAGGCGCAGAGAACGCAAAAAATCATACGAATTTATAAGGTCAAAAACTTTTACCACAGAGGCACAGAGTACACAGAGAAAAGCTTTTTATTGTTAGCTGCGCCGCAGGCATAGCTAACAAAATAAACCTCTGTGTACTCTGTGCCTCTGTGGTAAATAGCTTTTAATGTTTTTAATGTTTTTTATACGCAATAATCACATCCATCACGTTAGTTGATGTCGCTCCCGGCTGGAATAAATCCCCTGTAGCCATCAAAACAGTACCCGCATTGGCTTTTTTCAGTTCTTCTTGAATGTCGAATCCCATACGTCGGGCACTACCGGCAGTATTACCCGTGACTACAGCGCCGGCGCAAGGTGTGTTTCCGTCTATACCATCGGTACCTGCACACATGACACAAATATCCCGGCCTTCCAGTTTCTCGCTCATCGCCAATGCCAGAGTTTGGTTTCTTCCACCCAGGCCGGGTCTGTCTGGCAAACACACCGTGGTTTCACCTCCCCAGATGTGTACACCAACAGGTGCATCACCAAGCCATTGGCTTATGCTCTTACCTTGCTGAATCGCATCTCCGTCAACAAACTCATCATGCAGGTAAGCATCAATGTTCATGTGCTCAACCTCATCCTTGATGGCTTGTTTAGCCATCTCGAGCGTAGCAATAACATGTGACTCAATTGAACTATTGTTCGAACTATCGCCCATCACATCCGGGCATCGTTCATGTAACCATGCATCTTCGTCTACCTCATACGCACTTGATACCACTAACAACCCCGAACCAATAATCGACGGATCATCGCCGCGCACGTCTGAAATAAGCAACTGGACACAGTTACTGGTATTTACATGCGCTAACAGACCACCACCTTTTATCCGGGAGATTTTTTTTCGCCAGAAATTTATGTCATGAATATTTTTACCTGAAGACAGTAGATAGTTATTGATTTCCTGCAAATCTTCCAGTAATAAATTGTCCTGTAGTACTTCGACAAGGCTGGAAGCGCCGCCTGAAATAAGAACCAGCAACCTGTCACCCTCTGCAATCTCCGCCAGAAAACCTAACAGCGCATCACCAGCATCTAAACTGGATTGCTCGGGCACAGGATGCGCTGATTCAATAATAGAAATATCCTTGTTCTTGCGTAGCAATCTTGATGATTCGTTTTTTTTACAAATCAGCAATGAAGTGTTAAACGTATTATTTGAATCCAGTGCGCCCTGTAGCATGGCAGGTGCCGCCTTGCCTATCGCCAGACAATGTTTGAAATCAAGTTGCTGGTTTTTAGTACACCACTGATAAACACGATGTCGACCATCAACAGCATCGATAGCGGTATCGAACAAATGGCTTAGCAGTTCGCGGGAAGTAAGTTCCATAAATTGTGCTGGGTTTTGACTTGAATATTATCACCACTCATTCTATATATAAGCTTATTCGGTGATATTTCATGCCTCACGATCATCGATACTCTAAACTAAATATCACCACCAAAATCAACTTATTCCGTTATACAAAGGTGCTAGCTCATGAACACTGAAGATAGTAAAAATAAAGAAAAATCATCGGCTGACACACCCGAAGAGAAGAGAAAGCTCAAAGACAGACGCGTAAGCCAGGGGCGAAGAGATAAGGTGCGCTTTGATGAAAAAGGCGGTGACCGACGCTCTGGTGTTGCCAGGCGCACGACAGACATGGGCTTCAGAGATCAGCCAGACGAAGATAGCCAGTAAACAGGCGTTCCGCTGCCATACACACCAGATTGTGAAAATACACGAAAATTTGCTAGACTAGTCTCATGACACGGCTAAAAACATCAATATTAGCGCTGCTTATGCTATGCATTATCGGCTACAGTAGCGCATGGGCATTTGAAAGCCATACCATTGAAGCCGATGAAATCAACTATGTCACTGCCCTCAGTGATAAACAAGCTGTTGATCAGCACTCAGCTGACAGCAAAATATGTGATCACAGTTGTCATGCTTTTGCACATATGCTGGCACTATGTACGCAGAACACTATTTCGTATGACACTAACAAATCCAGCGAAACTGTGAGTTTCTCGCAGAATTTAATCTCCCATATTCTTACCCCCGACCGAAAACCTCCCCGCGCATAATTCCTGAATATTACCGACAGGCGTCGGTTGTGACATAAGCTGTACGCTTATGTTGTGTTGTATTTGTACAGGAATTAAAACATGTTTATTAAATTTTGTATCAAGCCCGGCTTGATCACTGCTCTGCTAACCGTCACCGTTGCTTATGCTGGAACAGTTAAAGCGGAAAAGACCAGATTCAATTTACAGCGCTGGTTAATTGAAAGTGTAGATAACAATCCCTCGGTGCTTGCAGCCAGTGCTGCTGTCGATGCTTCATCATTCCAGTTGATTGCTGCTGATAAGGCAATCTACAATCCGGAACTGGAGATTGACTCTGAAGATATCGATAATATCACCACTACAAGCATTGGCATTAGCCAGACTATTGACTGGGGCAATACTCGCGAAGCAAGAACCGAAATGGCCAGTTCTCAATCAGCCGCAGCGCGGTTTGGTTTTGAATCAACACGTCGCAATATTGCTGTAGACCTATTAGCAGGCCTTTCTGATTACCACACGAACTCTGCTCTAAAAGATCTTGCCGAACAAGGTAACAAACTGATGGAGCATTCTGCTGAACTGGCAAAACAACGGTTTGATGCGGGTGACCTGGGAAAAGTTGAAGTTGATCTTGCCAACCTGACTTATGCGCAGGCACGCTTTAGGTTAGCTGATGCTACTTCAAACCATGCACGCGCAGTGCAAAACCTTATTGCACTAACTGGAAATACCGACCGGAACTGGCCAGTATTTATTTCAGAGTTACCGGATCCAAAATCTGTAACCCAGGATGCCGATAAAGTCGTTCAACAGCTACCGGTGATGCGAGAAATAACATCCAGAGTGGCCGCTGCCCAGGCGAGGATAAAAGTGCAAATAGGCAAAAGCTCCGTAAACCCGACTATTGCCATTCGCGCAGGCAAAGAAGAAGACCTTAACCTGGTAGGGCTGACTTTTTCCATTCCTTTACAGGTAAGAAACAATTTTAAAGCAGAAGTTGATGCCGCTAATGCAGAAATGATACAGGCAGAACGTGAAGCCATTGACGCTTATCGAAAGCTCAAGAGCAAACTTGAAATTGCAATGGTTTCCTATGGCCTAAGTCGTGAAGCATGGCTTGCCTGGGAAAAATCAGGCGCAGGCAGTCTTAGTGGACAAATTAAATTACTGGAACGCCTGTGGAAAGCTGGCGAACTCAGTACCACCGATTATTTAGTACAACTTAATCAGGCACTGGATACCAAAACCAGCGCTATCAAACAACGTGGTCAGATGTGGACAAACTGGACCGAATGGCTTGTCGCTTCGGGAAAGATTGAACACTGGTTACCAGCAACAAACAATAAGAGAGAAAACAAATGAATATCGTCACATTAAAAATTTTACTCCTGCTGGGTTTTTTAACTTTAGCACCCTATTCAATTGCTGCTGATGACCACGATAAGAATCACGATGATCACGGCCACGATGAATCTGGTCATGAACAAAAAGGTCATGAAGAAGAAGTTCATGCAGAGCATGGTCATGAGGAAGCAGATAAACACGAAGAAAGTAGCCATGAAGAAGGCGGTCATGAACATGCGGAAGGTGGTCATGAAGAAGATGGGCATGAAGAAGGAGATAAACACGAAGAAAGTAGCCATGAGGAAGGCGGCCATGAACATGCGGAAAGTGGTCATGAAGAAGATGAGCATGAAGAAGGAGAGCACGCTGGTCACGGTGAAGGTGGCCATGAGGAAGAATCAATTAAACTGACTGCCGAACAGATGGCTGTTGCCGGCATTGTCAGCGAAGCGATTGTTATGAAAAATATCTCTGAAGAAATTAACGCTCCCGGCGAAGTCGTGTTAAACGCCTATAAAACCACTTCTGTTACACCGCGCGTTTCAGCACAGGTTGTCAGACGTTATGCAAAACTGGGTGATGTGGTTACTGCCGGTCAGCCATTGTTGACGCTGTCCAGCGTTGAAATGGCTACTGCACAGGGTGATCTTCTGGTGACTCATCGTGAATGGCTGCGAGTAAAAAAACTGGGTAGAAAAATTGTCTCAGCACAACGTTATACCGAAGCCCGGGTAAAACATGAGCAGGCTAAAGCCCGCACTCTGGCTTATGGCATGACATCAAAACAGGCGAATGAATACATGAAAATTGGTGATGCCTCAAAAGCGAACGGTAGCTTTCAGTTAATGGCACCACAGGATGGTACGGTGATTAAAGATGATTTTATTCTGGGCGAATTGATTGATCCGGGTCGGGTTTTGTTTGTTATCAGCGATGAATCGGTACTTTGGGTAGAAGCAAAATTAACCCCTTCTCAGGTGCAACTGGTTTCGCCGGGTAATTCTGTTTTGATTATTGCAGAGGGCAAAAAGTTTTCTGGAAAAGTGGTGCAGGTACATCATGCTCTGGATGAAAGCACGCGTACATTAGGTGTGCGAGTTGAATTTTCCAACCCAGATGATGCGCTTCACCCCGGCGTTTTTGTGCAGGCAAAAATCAGCAGTGATAATAATGCGCCAGCACTGGCGGTGCCGGTAAATGCCGTGTTAAGAAGCCCGGATGGTGACTGGATGGTGTTTGTCGAAAAACAGCCAGGTGAATTTGAAGCGCTGGAAGTCGAGCTGATACGAACAGTGGGTGGCATCAGTGTTATTGAAGGTCTGCAAGCCGGTACTCGCGTGGTAACACAAGGTGCTTTTTTTGTGCAATCCGAGTCTGCAAAAAGCGGCTTTGACGCGCACAACCACTAGAGGCAAAAATCATGTTAAATAAAATAATTGAAACAGCGGTAAGCAGCCGACTGCTGGTGGTGCTGGCATTGATTACAACCTTGTTTATCGGCTTTCTTGTTTTGCCGAAATTAAACCTTGATGCTTTTCCAGATGTCACCAATGTACAGGTGACGGTTAATACTGAAGCGCCGGGGCTGGCGGCCGAAGAAGTCGAGCAACTTATCACGTTTCCCATTGAGGCGGTAATGTATGCGTTACCGGATGTCGAAGAAGTACGCTCCATTTCCAAAACCGGTTTATCCGGGGTAACCGTGGTGTTCACCGAAGGCACGGATATTTACTTTGCCAGACAACTGGTGTTTGAACGTTTACAGGCGGCAAAAGAGCAGATACCTAAGGGCGTTGGTACGCCAGGTATGGGGCCGAATACATCAGGTCTGGGGCAGGTGTTCCAGTATATGATTCGTTCCGAAGTGCCGGGCGCTTATGACGCACTAACCTTACGCAGCCTGAACGACTGGGTGGTAAAACTGTTGTTGATGCCGGTGGACGGTGTCACCGAAGTGCTGTCATTTGGTGGTGAAGTTCGCCAATACCAGGTACAGTTAAAACCGCAACGTTTGTTGAGTTATGACCTGACACCGGACGATATCAGCGAAGCCATTGGAAATAATAATCGTAACGCCGGTGGCTGGTATTTAGATCGTGGTGCCGAGCAACTGGTTATACGCGGCGTCGGTTGGGTTCGTAGCGGTGAAGCAGGAATACGTGATATCGGCAATGTTCCGGTAAAACAAATTGATGGTACGGTGGTGCGTGTCAGTGATGTTGCCGATGTAGAGTTTGGCGCGGAGATTCGTCAGGGCGCGGTAACCATGACCCTGCGTGATGAAAACGGCAAAGCAAAACCACTGGGTGAAGTGGTGGTTGGCATCGTCATGAAACGCATGGGCTCAAACACCAAAGTAACCATCGATGGCGTGAAACAACGTTTGCCTATCATTCAACAGGCATTGCCTGACGGCGTTATTATTGATCCGTTTTATGACCAGTCTGATTTAGTTGATCAGGCTGTGGATACGGTTATCACTGCCTTATTGCAGGCGTTTGTTTTAATCATCATTATATTAATGCTGTTTATGATGAATTTACGTGCCACTTTGCTAGTGCTGTTATCGATTCCTATTTCAATCGGTCTGGCACTGATAGCCATGGCGCAGCTAGGTGTTTCAGCAAATTTGATGTCTTTAGGCGGGTTGGCCATTGCGATTGGTATGCTGGTTGATGGTTCGGTGGTGATGATGGAAAATATTTTTTCACATCTTAGTCATCCGGACAGACAGCACGAAAACCATGCCAAACAAAAGATAGCGCTGAATGATGATGACCCCTTTGATGCTTCTCATGATTCGCACGGTATCGAACTGCGAATTCTAGAGGCGGCAAAAGAAGTCGGGCGACCGGTCTTTTTTGCGGTATTGATTGTGGGTATTGTTTTTGCGCCACTGTTTAGTCTGGAAGGTGTGGAAGGTAAAATGTTTCAGCCCATGGCTATTTCCATATTGCTTGCCATGGTTGGTGCGTTAGTGGTTGCGCTGGTAGTTATCCCTGCGTTGGCAACTTATATGTTTAAACAGGGCGTGGTTGAAAAACAAAGCCCTATATTAGTGCCGATAGAAGCACGTTACCGGGTATTGCTTAAACAGGCACTGCAAAAAAAATCGGTGGTAGTCATTTCATCGGTGGTATTGTTTTTTTCCTCATTGGCGTTATTACCTTTTTTAGGAACGGAGTTTGTGCCGGAACTAGAAGAAGGTACCATCAATGTGCGAGTAACGCTGGCACCGTCATCCAGTTTAAACACAGCTCTGCTTATTGCCGAGAAGCTGGAAAAACAGCTACTCACTTTTCCTGAAGTGCTTTATGCATCGAGCCGTATCGGTCGTGCCGAAGTCGGCGGTGACCCGGAGCCAGTATCGAATATCGAAATTTTTATTGGTTTAAAACATGTTAGTGAATGGAAAACAGCGGAGAATCGAAAAGCTCTGCAACTCATCATGGAAGAAAAAATGTCACTGGTGCCGGGTTTGTTGTTTAATTTCTCGCAGCCGATTGCAACACGCGTTGATGAATTATTGTCCGGTGTAAAAGCTCAGTTGGCAATTAAACTGTTTGGTCCCGAGCTTGATGTACTGGTTGCCAAAGGCAAGGAAATTGAGGCACTGGTTAAAAATGTCGATGGTACCCGCGGCGTCGCACTGGAACAAACCGAAGGTGAAGCACAACTGGTGATAAGACCTGATCGTGATTTACTGGCGCGTTTTGGTGTGCCAGTGGATCAGGTGATGAGTCTGGTAAGTGACGCCATTGGCGGGCAGATGGCCGGTCAGGTGATTCGTGGTAACGAACGTTATGACATTTATGTACGCCTTGCAGAACAACATCGTAACAGTATCGAAGCGATACGCAGCTTGATATTACAGGCGGCAGATGGTGCCTGGGTTCGTCTCGGCGATGTCGCCACCGTGGCAATCGAATCCGGTCCACCGCAAATTCGTCGTGATGACGTGCAACGTCGTGTGGTCATTCAAAGCAATGTCGAAGGTCGTGACATGGGCGGACTGGTGGCTGAAATAGATCAGCGCATTCGTAGCGAAATCGATTTGCCTACGGGTTACAGTGTGGTGTTTGGTGGTCAGTTTAAAAACCAGCAACGTGCACAGGCACGGTTGATGGTTGTCGTACCTTTATCTCTGGGTTTGATTTTTCTGATGTTGTACTTCGCCTTTAACTCCGTCGGCCAGGCGCTGTTAATCATGCTGAATGTGCCGCTGGCGTTAATCGGTGGCATCGCCGCGCTTTTTGTTTCGGGGCTGTATCTGTCAGTACCCGGTTCGATTGGTTTTATAACCTTACTGGGGGTGGCCGTGTTAAACGGCGTGGTCATGGTTAGTTCGATAAACCAGCGAATCGAAGGCGGGCAGGCAATCGAAGATGGCGTGTTTGATGGTGCCTTGTCGCGTTTGCGACCGGTATTGATGACAGCCATCACTTCCGCACTGGGTTTGATTCCATTATTAATGTCGAGCGGCGTAGGTTCAGAAATCCAGCAGCCATTAGCCACTGTTGTGGTAGGCGGATTAATTTCATCAACCCTGTTAACGCTGTTCGTAGTGCCAGTGTTATATGAGCGATTCTCGCGGCATAAATATGCAAACGGGTAATTAATCAGGTTTGGCAGGTACCTGGAAGGTGACGGAGGGGTTATTTATTGACCAATAATTGGTTACTTTTAAATCCCTCCGTCACCTTTTCCCACGGAATAATATAACCGCTCGTCCGTCTTTAAGTATGATGAACGGTTTTCTAAAAAACAGTTTAACGAAATTAACCAGTGCATTATTTTTATGCGTCTGGATATTCGTATTACCAGCACACGCCCAGGCAGAACCTTCTATCGAAAAATTAACCGCGTTAATTGATGCAGGCGAGGAAAACGCACAACTTTACATTCAACGCGGTGACCTCTATTTCGAGAAAAGAGAGTTTTTTGATGCCGTAGAAGATTATACCAGCGCCATTGAACTGGATCCTGAAGCTGATCAGGCCTATTTTGGCCGAGGCATGGCACTGGCCAGGCAGGGGTTTATTGATGAAGGGATTGCTGATGTCACCGAATTCATCAAACGCAATCCAGAAAGCTCGCTGGCTTACACTAAACGCGGTGTACGCTACATATGGAAAAAGGAGTACGACAAGGCTGAAAAAGATTTAACCAAAGCGATTGAACTAGATCCCAATAATTCTGAGGCCCACGATGACCTCGGCGTAATTTACGCCAGAAAAAAGGACTACCAGAACGCAATACACCACTTTTCCACCACCATTCGACTTGACCCCAGTTATCAAAAAGGTTATCACAACCTGGCGATGACGTTATTTTTAGTCGGAGAAGACGATGAGGCGCTGATGAGAATTGACCAGGCGCTGGCACTTAATTCGAACCACCGAGATGCTTTGTTACTCAAGAGCCACATCCTTGAAGAACTGGGTCGCCACGAAGAAGCCGCCGCACTTAAAGAAGATGCGGAATTCCTGCCCGAAACGAACTGGAGCGAAAGCGTTCCTGTTGAGTAAAAACAGCTACTAACTGACAAAAAGCTTTTTACCGCAGCTCGCAGGGCGGGCACTGCCCGCCGACTCGCAAGATGAAGAAATGGTGGGCAATGCCCACCCTACTTGATAACTAGCAGATGCAAGACACCTGCGATGTTAAAGCTCAATAAGCACATACATTTCCTACCATTTTAGAAACAGTTCCTCTCTGATCCGGCTTTTTCTTTATATCATCTATAATCTGTTAAATTGGCATTATTTAACCACCGGGAAGGACGAAGGAAAATGCTATTCATAAGATACTTTCTTATTTTACTTTTTTTCAGCACATCTGCTAACGCAGAGTTCTTTAAATGCATTGACGATAACGGAAAGACGGTATATTCAGACAACGCTACATGTAAGCAACCTGAATTACTTACGGTAAAACATCACAATCCTGTCAAAGATAATAGAAAAGAGGCGGAAAATAACACACCATTTGAAGGCATTATAATCACTAAAGAGAACGTCAGCTATTTCAGGAAATCGCCACGAGCCGTAAAGTTTAAATTTGGCGCAGACACCAAACAATCAGTTGTAGGGCAATATAAAGGCTTTTATATTATTGACAGCAACCATATTACTTTCTGGATTGATGAGGCCATCATCGAAAAAACCATCTATGGGAAACTTGACGAAATAAATCTCGAAAGCATTGAATTTGCACTATATACAAATACTGATTTTGGCTCGAACAATACAAACCAGATCTACTCAGATACACATGCAATTAATTCAAACCTGAAAAAAGGTGAATCCATTACCTTTAAGGACTTTGCTTTAAAAATTGATACCACTAATTACGTAACTCAGGAATTGTCGAAATATAAATTATTAGGGGTTACAAGAAACGATAAAAAATACTCAAACCCTGTATCAAGCAAACAATTTATTGATATCAGAAAACTACCTGACCAAAAAAGCCTACTTGCACTATTTGGTTCGGTTACTGTAGATGGTCGCATATCAAAAAATGAATGGCAGGGAACCGTGCCCTATAAGATAAAGATTAAAACCCCAAAACACTCAACCATACCCGCCTTAATATATATAAAAAACGACAATCAGTATTTATACTTTGCTTTCAAATACACTCGTCCGAAATATGTGTCCCCTGTCACCTCCTTAAGCATATTGTTTAATGACCGCGACGATATAAATCATCAACAGCATTTCGGATATTATGAGGGACAGGACACCATCGTTATTTCACCGGATTTTATGGGTAATAAAAAGACCCGAGTATACGATAATGTACGATCCGGTAAATCCCCATGCAAACCACCTCCTCAAGCTATTCGCGAAGGATATTGCGGTTTTGAGGACACCAAATATGGCGGCACCAATGATGGAGTTGCAGCCTATAGATCTTCGAGGAAAGGTATTGTTGTTTATGAACTAAAACACCCCTTAAAAAGCAAGGATGCTGAAAATGATATCCAGGTTAATCTGGGAGATATCCTGGGTATGAGAATATCATTCGACATGGCCAATAAAGGCGTCAGTTTAAATAGTTATCCCAAAGGTTATTCTGAAAGCTCCATACCGAGCCAGGGTGGCTTTTTGAGAGTAAAACTTGCTACTGAAAACGAACAGTAAAAAATAATTACAATCTGTCACGCGCTTTTATAGAACAGCTAAAGAACTGTCTGTGATAATCTAGAAATAATGAAACAACACAACCATCACCACGATATCAGTTCACAACGTATCGGCGTTGTCTTTTTTCTTAATTTTTTCTTCACCATCATCGAATTTATCGGTGGAATCCTGACCAACAGCACTGCCATTATGGCGGATGCCGTGCATGATCTTGGCGATACCCTGTCAATTGGCCTCGCCTGGTTTTTAAACCGACTCAGTAAAAAACACCCTAACGATGAATTTACCTATGGCTATTACCGGTTTTCATTAATCGGTGCATTGATTAACGGCGTGGTATTAATCTCCGGTTCAGCATGGGTGCTTTCAGAAGCCATCCCCAAATTACTGGAGCCACAAATGCCTCATGCCCAGGGCATGTTCTGGCTGGCTATTCTGGGTGTTACCGTTAACGGATATGCTGCCTGGAAAATCAACAAAGGACAAACACTCAATGAAAGAATTTTAAACTGGCACTTACTGGAAGACGTACTGGGCTGGGTCAGCGTACTTATCGTCAGTATTTTGTTACTATTTTTTGACTGGCCAATACTCGACCCGATATTATCTATTGCGTTTACATTATTTATATTAATAAACGTTGCAAAAACCACCCGTCAGACCATTAAACTATTTATGCAATCGTCCCCCGATGAGAAAATGCTGAATGAAATACGTAATAAACTAACATCACTTGAAAATGTAAACGCGATTCATCATTTACACCTGTGGTCACTGGATGGTGAAAAAAATGTTCTTACCGCACATCTGGAAATCAATCATATGATTTCAGCAGATGACCAGATAAAAACTAAACAGATAATCAATAAACTACTGTCTGAATTCTCACTGGCACATACAACGATAGAGTTTGAATTACCGGAAGAGGCCTGTAGAGATAAGGAAGAATAGATAGCAGTATAAAAGAGGGTGGTGGCAACTGATGATCATTTGAAAATTTCACCTACCTTTTTTATTTCTTTTATTTATTACTATCAGCCATAACCGACTCAATTGCTTGCACACACCATTGTGGGTTACGTAGTAGCGGGTGATGATCGCAGTCCGGCAATATGCGGAGTTTCCAGCCGGGATAGTTCTTCATTAATAACCGGATACCCGATAAGGGCGCTGTTTTATCCAGTTCGCCATGTAACAAAAGAATGCGACAGTCAGAGTCCAGCTGTTCGGCATCTGCAAAAATGTCATGACGATAAATACCATCCCAGACGGAAGATGTGTAAGAGCGCCACGTGTGTTGCGTCAGATCCTGCACTACCTCAGGTGGCATATCACGCAGCACATAGGGAAGCACCCAACGTAAAACCCATCGAGTCATAATACAGGCTACCGCAGCAAAGGCGATATTGGTCATAACATAACGATCGGCTGAATGGCTGTTGCGAAAGTAACGTATCGCCCTCTCCTTGTTACCAAAATAAGGCAGGCTAATAAGAACCAGACGTTTTACAAGATGTGGGTAGCGTGTCGCAAAAGCAAGAGCAAGGATTGCACCAAACGAATGCCCAACTATTGTTAGTGATTCATGCTCCTGCAGGACCTGATAAATTTCTTCGATATGACGGTCGACCGTATATTTCGTCCAGGGTTTTGGCGACTGTCCGTAACCCAGTAAATCGATAAATATAAGACGATAACCTGCTGCCAGAGGTTGTACTCGCGTTTTCCAGTACCTCGCAGTACCACCAATACCATGCAAGAAGACAATAGAGTCGTTAGTATCACCCATTGTTTCGCAGTGAAGCATTAGTAGTAATTCCCACTTCCTGAAGCTGGACATATTTCCTGTAAAAGGGGCTGGTGATATTTACGAATGCTTCTCATTTGTCACCGGCTCCTTTTAATGTTCGAGCCTCTAGCTAATTTGCTTTACTCGACATTTCAATCATCTCGGAAATCTCAAGCGTACCACCGATCTCCAGAAACGGACAGGATTCCGCCACCTTTAACGCCTCATCCATCGAAGGCATTTTGATAATACTAAGACCCGACATCGCTGTTGTACTTCCGGGAGCTGTCGTGCCGTCAGGTTGTACGGTATGCGTATCCTTGAAAGGAATAGCAGGACTAACAACCGCCTCGCCCAATGATGACAGCCACTGTTGATATTTGGAGAAATGTTGTTGTCTCTCTTCCGGGTCGGAAGGATGCTCACCCCCCAGGTAAACAAAAATGTATTGCGGCATTACTAAACGTCCTCATGAATGCATTGGTGAAATAATACTGCTTTTATAAACATTAAGTCATATTGTTGTAGAGTTTTTACTCTGACCACAAATTCTTTGCCAATAGATATTTGCTTTGCTATTTCAATGTTAGGGCTAAATTTGTATAGCAGCATACGCGTACTCGTTTTACTATTTAGTCGAACCTGAAATATTAGTTTGAGGCATTTAAGCCCGTGCCATATTGTATCTATAAAAGATGTTTTTCAACATTATCTTTATTTGTTGTACTTTTTTCAGCCAAAAAATAACCTCCCTCATCCACTTTTTGAAGTTAAAGGCAGCGGCTGCCATGATCAGGTTGATTTGATCGCCAGTAAAGCCTTTTAGGAAGTTCCTTTTGAGTCGGTGATCGCTCTTTAAGTGGCCGATCACCGGCTCAATGGCTGCTCGTCGCCTAAATCGTTTTCTTGCCAGTGCCATGGCTTCCATTGATGCATTTTTTCTTGCAGGCTTTGGTGTCACTATCTGAGTATCATTCACCTTTGATTTTCCTCGGTAACCTCTGTCACCAATACCAACCGATGGAGCACGACCTGTTAAGCGTTTAACTTGTGCCAGAACGGCTGGCACTGTATGACCATCAAAAATATTTTTCTCAAACGCCAGCGCGCCAATAATAATGCCGGAGTCCCGTGTCGTTGTAATGGATGCCTTTGTGCCAAACTCGTAACGTTTATGGGCTTTACCTTTGCTCATACAGTAAACATGATGTTCGTGCAGGCTGTACAGTTTATTTTTACTTCCACGCTTTTGTAACAGCATGCGCAGGTACAATGCCAGACGCTCACTATAAATATGCAATTGTTCCAATGTCATTTTACGCTGTATTTCTCGAAGCAATCGACCACTGATGGTTTTTAAACGCT
Source organism: Gammaproteobacteria bacterium (assembly GCA_003229115.1). Classification (GTDB taxonomy): domain Bacteria; phylum Pseudomonadota; class Gammaproteobacteria; order SZUA-229; family SZUA-229; genus SZUA-116. The sequence goes on from QIHT01000178.1 coordinate 31,198, forward strand.
TTACTGCATGTCGTGCGCGTTTGCGATTCTTTGGGTGACCCGCAAATCGGGTACAAAGTTTAAGCCGCTTCACTTCTTTTTCATAGGTACGGGTCAACGTAATATGTTCTGCTCGTGCAATCTTTAAGAGATGATGATGTATTTTTAGGTACTGCTTCGCATCGGTGGGAAAGGTGATGTTTTTTTCTTGTACCGTGGTGTCAATACACATTTCATCTTCGGCTATTTTTTCTTGGTGCATCGCAATAGAAACACACAGAATTTTTTCAAAGCCATCACTTCCTATGCGTTTTCTAAACTTGGTTAAGCTCGTCGGATTGCAGGGAAATTCCCATTGAAATTCTGCTTCACCGGTAAAAGCCTGGTAATAAGGATCTTGCACCCAGCGTTGCACCAGTACTTCATCTGACAGGTCTTCCATGTGTTTTAAAATCGATAGCCCAACCATTAAACGAAGGTGTTTTGCGGGCTTTCCTAAATGCGAGTAGAGCGGCGAAAATGCTTCATCAAAAACAGACCAGTCAATCTGTTTTGCCAGCCGAAGAAGTGGATGCTTTGGGTTAAGCTGGTCGATTAAATCGGCAAACAAAAAATTGCCTTGAGGGGTATTACGGCTCTTTGGTTTGCTCAATGGTCACCTCTGATTCGTCCAGGTTTTTCTTGTTTTAGGGGCTTTTCTGGACGTTTATTCTAACACAATCAAATGATTATTTGTTATAAATCAGTAGGTTATGAATATTTCAGGCTCGACTATTTAATGCGTTTTTTGGCTATTTTCGTGTAAAAAATTTCGACATGCTTTTTATACATTACGAAATAGTACAATTCGTCAGCCATTTCGTGAAGGAGAAGATGGTGGTTATGGGTGGACTTGAACCACCGACCCCGGCATTATGAATGCCGTGCTCTAAC
>QIHT01000053.1 GCA_003229115.1 Gammaproteobacteria bacterium
CGGGATAAGGTTTTGTCGTTCCCGGCGATTTCCGGCAGTATGGCCATGCCTGCAACGTACCTTATGCAGGCCTACTTCTAGATCCATCAATGAATTACCTGACTCATACAGTAATGATGGCAATGCCTGTAACCAAAACCTGATTTTCTCTGTGTACTCTGTGCCCTCTGTGGCAAATGTTTTTTGTTATTAAACAAAATAGGTAAACCACGAAAAAACCCCTGCAAAACAGCGTTCTACAGGGGCTTATTATACCGAAAACCGTGCTACTAGCTGGCAGCCATATCCTTGAGTGCTTTTAACGCCAGTACTTTTACAACTTTACGTGCTGGTTTAGCTTTAACATCCATGAACTCACCAGGACGGAACGGGTTGGGTACATTCTTGCGTGCTTTGGTAGCTGGTTTTTTGTTGATCTTGATTTTCATTAAACCAGGAATCTTGAACTGACCGGCACCACGATTTTTTATATGCCCTTCAATAACATCGCCCAGTGATTCAAATACGCTGGCTACTTGCTTACGGCTAAGGTCGGTGTCTTCAGCAATGTGTGTGTATAACTGGGATTTAGTGTAGGCATCTCGAATCGCCTTGATGTTTTTTGCAGGTGCTTTCTTAGCAGCTTTTCTTTTTGTTGCTTTTTTCTTCACAGCTTTTTTCTTTGCTCTTGCCATTGTGTTTAGCCCTTTGGTGATTATTGATATTGATTACTTAAAACGTGCGCATGTTTTATATCTTTCAACCACTAATGTAAATACCTAATTATAAAAAAATGCCACTTTTTCCCTATAAAACCAGTAAAAATTGAATTAGTGACGCTTTACTTTACACTTTGCAAACAATAACAACCGAATGTACCGCAATACCTTCTTCTCTTCCTATGTAACCCAGGTGCTCTGTTGTGGTGGCTTTTATGTTAATTTGGCCGTCTGAAACCTTCAGGACTTCTGCCAGTCGCTGACACATAAGCGGTACATGTTTTGATAAAACAGGCGCTTGCGCAATAACAGTAACATCAATATTTCCCAGCTTATAACCCTGTTGTAAAACCTGCTGATAGACTTTTTCGAGCAACACACAACTATCAATGTTTTTGTATTGAGAATCAGTATCAGGGAAATGGCGTCCAATATCTCCCGCTGCGATGGCGCCTAACAATGCATCGCAAATAGCATGAATGACGACATCACCGTCGGAATGTGCTTCCAGTGCCTTGTTATGAGCAATTTTTACACCACCCAGAGTGACATGATCGCCTTCTGTAAATCGATGTACATCAAAACCGTGGCCGATACGAATGTTCTGGTTTGTTGATTCTGTCATTACTCGTCAGCCTCCTAAACTCGGATATTTTATAGGAATGCAGAATTTTGGGAGAATTTCAGCGGTCATTTTGTACTATTCGTCGAAAAGCATAGCAATAGCTATGGTTACAGACGAATAGTGCAAAATGACCGCTGAAATTCTTCCAAAAACTGCATAGCGTTATCAGATAATTAGTGTGCTTTTCTAATATACGACTATTTTTCATTGTAGCCATAAACTCAAACAGTGTCATAAGCGTTCCTATGAAATATCCGAGTTAAGATAAAGTTCAGCCAGTCGTAAATCATCTGGCCGGGTAATTTTTATATTGTCTTCGTGCCCTTGCACCAATAATGGGCGAAAACCTGCATGTTCGACAGCAGAAGATTCATCGGTTATTACCCTGCCCTGTTGGGTTGCTGCTGATAAAGCATCACGTAATACACGATAAGGAAATAACTGCGGCGTCAGGGCATGCCAGAGGCCAACCCTGTCAACGGTACTTTGCACTGTTGTTTCTGCGCCCTGACGTTTCATGGTGTCTCTTACCGGCAAGGCAAGCAAGCCCCCTGCCTCATTAATATCGACTTTTTTTATTAACAACTCGATATCAGCCGTCCTTACACAGGGTCTAACCGCATCATGTACCAGCACCCAGTCGTTACGCTCATTAAAACCATCAATATCGAGCAAGACACTCAATGCACTCGACACAGAATCACTACGCTCTGCACCACCTTCAGCCACCAGCACCGGCTTGTTTGAACTGATTTGAAGCTTATTCCAGTATTTATCGTGCTGCTGCAATGAAATGACAAGACCACACACGGCATCAACAGAAAGTAATTTATTAAGGGTATGTTGCAGAACAGTTGCGCCATGCAAGGGCAAATATTGCTTGGGAATATCGGACTGCATGCGTTGACCGATGCCGGCTGCCGGTACCACTGCCCAGATAGATGCATTACTCATTGGTGTTTGATCCTGAGGTGGAATCCAGCTGAGGTTTTCTGTCGATCACCTGGTAATACACTTCATCCTTACCAATCATGCCAAGGTCACTGCGTGCGCGCTCTTCAATGGCATGAAGACCTTTTTTCAGGTCATTCACTTCGGCCTCCAGCGCCTGATTTCGCTCTTTTAGCTTATCAACCTGAAGCTGCACCGTATCAACTTCTTTCTGCAGCTCCAGTATTCTGGGTATACCACCATCACCTAGCCAGATTTTATATTGCAGAAGCAGTAATAACACAACCAGAAGGATGATGATTTTTTTCACGGCACTACTACGTAGCTACCTACTTTAAATGCTTGAATGCGCCTGCCCCTGCATAGACAGCATCATCGCCCAGCGCTTCTTCAATACGTAACAACTGGTTATATTTTGCGATACGGTCAGAACGTGAAAGCGAGCCCGTCTTAATCTGGCCTGCCTGTGTAGCAACACACAAATCGGCTATCGTGCTGTCTTCGGTCTCGCCGGAACGGTGTGAAATGACTGCCGTGTAATCGGAAAGATGGGCCATGTGAATGGCATTAAGCGTTTCCGTTAAAGTGCCAATCTGGTTGAATTTAATCAAAATAGAATTGGCAATATTTTTCTCAATACCTTCTTTAAATATAGTGGTGTTGGTAACAAACAAATCATCACCCACTAACTGTATCTTTTTACCAAGCTTTTCGGTCTGGTAAGCCCAACCATCCCAGTCACCTTCATCCAGCCCATCTTCGATGCTTATGATGGGGTACTGGTCGACCCAACCACTGAGATAGTCTGAAAATTCACTGGAGTTAAATGTTTTACCTTCGGAACCCAGTGTATAAATACCGTCTTTGTAAAATTCAGAAGCGGCCGCATCCAGTCCCAGATAAATATCCTTACCCGGCTCAAAACCCGCCTTGGCAATAGATTCAAGAATAATCTCGATAGCCTCTTCATTAGAGGATAAATCGGGTGCAAATCCACCTTCATCACCTACCGCAGTATTCATGCCGCGTGCAGATAAAACAGCTTTTAATGTGTGAAAGACTTCTGCGCCATAACGTAATGCTTCTTTGAAACTGGGCGCGCCGACAGGCAGTATCATAAATTCCTGTAAATCGACGCTGTTATCAGCATGTTCACCGCCGTTAATAATATTCATCATCGGTACCGGCATGGTGTAATCACCGCTGCCCAGGTAAACGTACAGGGGTTCTTTGTTCGAGTTTGCTGCGGCATGAGCCGAGGCCAGAGAAACTGCCAGTAAAGCATTTGCACCGAGTCTTTCCTTGGTATCGGTACCGTCCAGTTCAATCATCGTGTTATCAATGTTTTCCTGATCTTCTACATCGATACCCAGAATGGCATCACGAATCTCACCATTAACATTAGCCACCGCTTTGGTGACGCCTTTGCCCAGATAGCGTGTTTTATCACCGTCGCGCAGCTCCAGAGCTTCGCGCACACCGGTTGATGCGCCTGATGGTACGGCTGCACGACCTTTAATGCCATTGCTCAAGGTTACGTCCGCTTCAATCGTGGGATTGCCACGTGAATCAAGAATTTCACGTGCTTTTATGTCTGTAATATCTGTCATGTTTTTCCTGAATTAAAAATCGTTTAATTTGAATTTGTGGTTTAACAGGTAGAGAGTCAGTTTAGCGAGATGCGTTTAACAAACTTCCAGACCCTGTGAAATTTAATCAGGCTAAAACCAGCCTGATTTTAATCACTGTGTGTAATTCCCCGTGGCTTGCCACGTATTCTGTAGATGCGAATTCATTCGCACGATGTGCGTAAACGTTGGCAGCATTGTGCGAATAAATTCGCACCTACAATTAACACCCGTCCGCTTGCGGCGGGGTAGTTTATCGATACAAAACTGCGTCATTGCGAGTATTAGCGCGGCAATCTTTGAATGGCGGAGTAAAAACTACAAGAGATAACAAATTACATCCATGTAATTTGCCCTGCGGGCCGCACAAAACGCGTTCAATTTTTCTCCTGGAAAAAGTTAGTGCCGCGCTAACGCTCGCAATGACGGTAGAAGGACTTCTTCCTCAAAAAGTAATCCCTTTCCAGTCTAAAATTAGCTTTATCCGGCGACAGCCTCACCTTTTTTTTCCTGATGATGCTGCAGGGCAGCTCTTATATAGTCTGCAAACAGGGGGTGACCATCACGCGGTGTCGAAGTAAATTCCGGGTGAAACTGACAGGCTAAAAACCAGGGGTGATCCTCAAGCTCAATCATTTCTACCAGATTACCATCGCTGGACTTACCACTGACAACCAGGCCAGCTTCAATCAACTCATCCAGATAATGATTATTGAACTCGTAACGGTGACGGTGGCGTTCCAGAACACTATCAAAACCATAAACTGAACTAGCCAATGTATTTTCAACCAGCTTGCATTTTTGACCGCCTAAACGCATGGTGCCACCCATATCAGAATCTGCACCGCGCTTTTCAATACTACCGTCTTCGGTCTGCCACTCTGTAATCAATGCAATAACCGGGTGTTTGGTGTCAGAACTAAACTCACTGCTATGAGCATCTTCCATGCCGGCAACGTTACGTGCGTAATCAATCACCGCTACCTGCATACCCAGGCAGATGCCTAAATAAGGAATTTTATTCTCGCGCGCATAGCGCACTGCCACAATTTTGCCTTCGATACCCCGATCGCCAAAACCACCCGGCACCAGAATGGCATCCAGATCTTCCAGCGCACTGTAATCACCAAACTCCAGCGTGACAGAATCAATGTATCGGATGTTTACCTTGCTGCGATTCTGCGCGCCTGCATGTGACAGTGCTTCATTAAGTGATTTATACGATTCGGTGAGATCGACGTACTTACCGACCATGCCGATGGTTATTTCCGACTCTGGATGTTCCATCGAATCAATAACACGTTGCCAGTCAGATAAATCAGCAGGCCCCATATCCAGTTTCATTTTGTCAGCAATAATGCTATCTACGCCCATTTTATGTAACCAGAGAGGCATTTTGTAGATGTTGTCCATATCATAAGCAGAAATAACGGCTTTGACTTCCACATTGGTAAACAATGAAATTTTCTTGCGCTCTTCGTCTGGCAACAACTGCTCAGATCGACAAAGCAACAAGTCCGGCTGGATACCAATAGATCGTAATTCTTTGACCGAGTGTTGTGTCGGCTTGGTTTTAACTTCGCCCGCTGTAGGGATATAAGGCACCAGTGTTAAATGCACGTAAAACACGTGCTCTCGTCCCAGCTCAACACCCATCTGGCGAATCGCTTCGATGAACGGTAATGATTCAATATCACCCACGGTACCACCAATCTCGACCATGAGGATGTCGGCACCTTCAGCACCGCGGCGAATCGCCGCTTTCATTTCATCAGTAATGTGCGGAATGACCTGCACTGTACCGCCCAGGTAATCGCCACGGCGTTCTTTACGAATAACCGTTTCGTAGATCTGTCCGGTGGTGAAATTACTGGATTTACTGGTGCGGGTGCGAACAAAACGCTCGTAATGGCCCAGATCAAGGTCTGTTTCGGCACCGTCTTCGGTAACAAAAACCTCGCCGTGCTGGAAGGGACTCATGGTGCCTGGATCAACGTTGATATACGGATCCAGTTTCATCATGCGGACAGTTAATCCGCGACTTTCGAGAATGGCGCCGATAGAAGCGGAAGCGATGCCTTTACCGAGAGAAGAGACCACACCACCGGTAATAAAAATGTATCGCGTCATGAAAGAAACAAGGCTCTCATTCGAGTCCAACAGCTATCAGGTTTAAGTGCTGCCAGCGAAAAAACTCCGGCAGTTCCATTGTGGGTGCCATGGTATCAATAAACCTCTGTCTCGACAATTGTGTTTGTCGTTTAATAACCCCAACATCTTGGTAAACTTCAGCGCTCTGCGGGTATACTCACAGCCACAATGCGCGCAGGTTTGAACAGGTATACCTCCTGCCGGCCGGCAACATAAGCACAAACTGAATTAAGTATATACTATATCTTATTGTTTTATATGAGTTTATAAATGAGGCCCGCTGAACAATATCAACGCATACTGCAATCGGGTAGCCACCAGAAAGACTCAGCACAACAAGTCGCTATTGAAGCATTCCAGCAAATTCATGACCGGCTGACGGCTCACAGCAAACCATCCAATAGTTTTATTGCTGCTCTGTTCGGCAAAAAATCCGGTTCCGCACAAGGCCTCTATTTATGGGGCGGCGTAGGTCGAGGTAAAACCTGGCTGATGAACCTGTTTTTTGAAAGCCTGCCCTTCGAAGATAAACAACGTCTGCATTTCCATCATTTCATGCTCGATGTGCACCAACGTCTGGCAGAACTGAAAAAACAGAAGAACCCGTTACAACTCATCGCCAGGGATTACGCAGAAAAATACCGTGTACTCTGCCTCGATGAGTTCATCGTGACCAATATCACCGATGCCATGTTGCTCTATGGTCTGCTCGACGCCCTGTTCAGTTATGGCATGGTGCTGGTAGCGACCTCTAATCGAGTGCCCGACGATCTATATCTAAATGGTCTGCAGCGGGAACGCTTTTTACCTGCCATCGACCTGATTAAACAACATACACAGGTGCTTCATCTGGATGGTGACAGGGACCATCGTCTGGCACTACTTGAGAAAACCGATGTGTATTACACCCCGATCACTCTGACCACGCAGTCCGAACTTGAACAACGCATGCAATCCCTTGCCACTGACCGGATTGAAAAAAATAAAATACTGAATGTTCTCAATCGTGAAATACAAACCCTTGCCTGCTCCAGCGAAATAGCCTGGTTTGATTTCGATGTGCTTTGCAATGCGCCCAGGGCGGCACAGGATTACATCGTACTCGCTGAAGACTTTCACACCTTACTGCTATCCAACATACCCGCAATGAACGAATACCATGATGATAAAGCACGTCGCTTTATTTATTTAATAGACGAACTTTACGATAAAAGTGTCAAACTCATCCTCAGCGCAGAAACATTACCGGAACAGATGTACACTGGCAAAATGTTACAATTTGCTTTTAACCGGACACGTAGCCGGTTGATTGAAATGCGCTCGGAAAAATACCTGTCAAAACCCCACCAAAGCCTGTGATGAACAAAGATTTGCCACCACACTTACAGACCATCGTTGAAACACTTTGTGACGCAGGCTGTGAGCGCGTTAATGTCATCATCGAAACACTAAGCAAAGGCGGTGATGTAAAACATACTGCGGTTCTAACCGAAAAAGAACGCAAACAGGTGTTACATGAGTTGCAGAATATTATGTCGGTTTATGATCAGAATGAACAGTTGTAAAAAACTTTTACCACAGAGGACACAGAGGACACAGAGGTACACAGAGGTTTTTATTATTTGTGCGTAGCACAAATAACCAGCCTATGTTTTTCTCTGTGAACCCCTGTGTCCTCTGTGGTGAAAGCTTTTCTTTACCGTTACAAATTATTATCAGCAGCAGGCAATTCCAGTACCGCGCGCAATCCACCCATGGATGACTGCTCAAGCGTTAACGAACCCTGATAGAGAGTGGCTAGATCAAGAACAATGCCCAGACCCAGACCACTGCCGGGTACTGTTTCATCAAGGCGCTGCCCACGTTTTAACACGGTTGCCCTATCCTGTTCAGCAATACCTGTACCGTCGTCTTCAACCACCAATACAAGACGCAAATTTTTATTGCTAGCGCTGACTTTTACTTTACTGCCTGCCCATTTACAGGCGTTGTCCATCAGGTTACCCAGCATTTCTTCCAGATCTTGCGCATCACCTTTAAAGTAAAGGTTATTCAGTGAGCTGAATTCAATATCAATCGAACGATCTTTATACACATGTTTCATTAAATAAGAAATATCGTCGGCTATGGGTTTAATATGCACGCTTGCACTAACAATATTTCCCGAGCCTGCAGCACGCGCACGCGACAAATAGCGCTCCACGTAATTTCCCATAGCATCGGCCTTTTCAACCAGTATTGCACCCCGTTCTCCCTGTATCTGGTTCGCTTCATTTTTGATGACCGATAACGGGTTTTTTAACGCATGCGCAAGATCGCCAACCTGTGTTCTCGCACGTTCCAGCAAAGCCTCACTATGATCCATTACAGCATTGAGTTCACGCACCGTTGGTTGAACCTCGACTGGAAAATCATCGGGCAAGCGTTGTCTTTTACCAGAACGTACATCCTGTAAAGCATCTTTTAACAAACGTAGTGGTTTAAGGCCAAAACGGATTTGTAATAAAATGACAGAAACCAGGCCGATACCCAGAACAATCAATGTTATTCCCAGATCAGTTGTAAAGTCTTCGACATCAAGTTCGATGATTGAAACCGAACCTGCAATTGCAAAGGTATATCGTTGTCCTGAATTATCTAAAGGCACATTAACCAAAGCAATTCGTAGCTTTTCATTATCTGGACCAAGAATCCTTTGAATTTCTCTATCTTTTTCTGACTCAGGTAGTTGAAAAGTTAGTAAATCATTTCCCAGAGAACTGGAGGTGGCTATAACTGTTCGGCCTTTATTGACCTGCCAGTACCAGCCAGACAAAGGCTGGTTAAAACGTAAATCAACAGGAATCCAGCTCATAAAGAACTGGCCATTCTCGCCAATTCTTCCCGCTGCAACATTTTCCTCAAGGTGATCAAACAAAAAAGCATCGAAATGTTCTTCAACATGCTGCTGGAACATTATTGTTAATAAAATCGCAACAATAACCAGTGTAAGTGACACCCAGACGACTGAGGTAACAAAAAGCCGGAAGGTAAGTGAGTTACGAATCAAAAAACGACAACCTTAATCCGACGAAGGCTCAACTAATTGATAACCCAAACCACGGTGTGTTTTAATCAGAGTGTTGCCCAGTTTTTTGCGTAATCGATTCACCAGAACTTCAATCACGTTGGAGTCACGGTCAAAATCCTGTTCGTAGATGTGTTCAGTTAGCGTGGTTTTTGAAATCACATCACCCTGGTGGTGCATCAGGTAAGACAACATACCCAGCTCCAGCGCTGTCATCTCAACCGGTTCATTGTTACAGGTCACACGATTATTCGTGGTGTCCAGCTGTACCGGGCCACAACTGAGTATGGCACTGGCATGACCTGAGGTACGTCGAATTAATGCCTCAACCCGCGCCAGTACTTCTTCGGTTTCAAATGGCTTGGCGATGTAATCGTCTGCACCGGCACGTAGGCCACTCACTTTTTCCCGCCAGGTATCACGCGCTGTCAGGATAATAACCGGCATATTGCGCTGCTCTGCACGCCACTGCTGCAAAATAGTGAGGCCATCGATCTTGGGTAAACCCAGGTCAAGAATCACCGCATCGAAAGATTCGTTCTGCCCTTTATACAGTCCTTCCTCGCCGTCATGCGCCATTTCAACCACATACCCCGAGGCTTTAAGTGCGGTTTCCAGCTGACGTGCGATCTGAACATCATCTTCAACAACAAGTACTTTCATGGAAAATGACCTTTTTAGCCAAGAATTTCAGTTAAGACTATGTTTTATAAGGATGAATTATAGAGGATATGAGCAGAATCTGTCTCACTAATCTTCAAAACAACGCCATGCCAACGTCAGGCTTAACTGAATCTTAAAAGACGGCTCAGCGTAGCTTAAGCCTGGTTAAGTTATAGTTACGTCATTGATTGTTAACAGCAAATTAACAAGTCATCGCGCTGGGTTGAAGTCTAACAGACTCAACCTTAAAGACGGGACAAAGGCCAACCTCAAATGGCCGATGTCCCGTTTTTAGTTCCCCTTCTAAAATTCTAATCTGTCCGAAAATAAACGCTGATAAGAGCTAAAACATTTTTTGCCGCGAAATACGCGAAGGGCGCGAAAGGTTAAAACAAAAAGTTTTTTTTGCGTCCTTCGCGTATTTCGCGGCAAAAAGTGTTTTGACCTCTAATTTTGTTCATTTACGGATACATAGTCTCACGCCCTGTTAATTCCAGTAGAACTTGTTAACCTTTCAGCGGTCTTTACTAGCATCTTTACAGGAGAGCATTAATGAGTGTCCGCCAGGGATTCATAATATCTGCAGTCGTCTTCACAGCTATTTTATTTTTACTAGCCTCGTATCATCCATTACTTCACTGGGGCTTTATTATCATTGGCCCGATTGTTCTTCTAGGCCTTTATGATCTGTTACAGACAAAACACACTATCTGGCGTATCTACCCCATCATCGGACATCTTCGGTATATATTTGAATCCATACGTCCGGAAATTCAGCAGTACTTTGTCGAATCGGATATCAACGGTCGTCCTATAAATCGGGAATTTCGATCACTGATCTACCAGCGCGCCAAAAATGTTCGAGACACCCGTCCCTTTGGCACACAATTTGACGTTTATCGTGCCGGTTACGAATGGATGAATCACTCGATAATGCCAATTCATATCGAAAACAAACATCCTCGAGTCAGCTTTGGCGGCTCGGATTGCTCAAAACCTTATGACGCATCACCGATGAACATTTCAGCCATGAGTTATGGCGCTTTAAGTAAACGTGCCATCATGGCTTTAAACAAAGGCGCAAAAATGGGTGGCTTTGCTCACAACACGGGTGAAGGCGGATTAAGTCCTTACCATCTTGAATACGGTGGTGACATTATCTGGCAGATAGGCACGGGGTATTTTAGCTGCAGAAATAGCGAAGGAAAATTCGATAAAGAGCTGTTTGCTGAAAAAGCTCAACTCGACGTGGTAAAGATGATTGAAATAAAACTGTCGCAGGGCGCAAAACCCGGCCATGGCGGTATTCTTCCAGCAGCTAAACTTACCAGAGAAATTGCTGATATACGCCATGTACCCATGGGCGAGGATGTGGTGTCGCCCGCTGCTCATTCAGCATTTAGCTCACCAAAAGGTTTACTGGAATTTGTCAGTGAATTAAGGAAATTGTCTGGCGGAAAACCCGTAGGCTTTAAACTTTGTGTAGGTATTAAAAGTGAATTTCTTGCAATTTGCAAAGCCATGCAGGAAACAGGTATTACCCCCGATTTTATTACGGTCGATGGCGGCGAAGGAGGCACCGGTGCTGCTCCTATTGAATTTTCTAACTCGGTTGGCACACCTTTACGAGATGCAGTAATTTTCGTCAACAATGCACTACTTGGACTTGGCTTTCGTGATCGTATTCGCATTATCGCTTCAGCAAAAATTTTAACCGCATTCCATATCGTACGTATTATTGCATTAGGCGCTGACACTGTTAATTCCGCTCGTGGAATGATGCTGGCCTTAGGATGTATTCAATCTCGCAGTTGCAACACGGATAAATGCCCAACCGGAATTGCTACACAAGATCCAGCAAGATACAAAGCACTGAATATTGATAACAAGGCACAACGTGTAGCAAACTATCATAATTCAACGATTGACCATTTAACGCAATTACTGGGAGCCAGCGGACTTAAAAGTATGGATGAACTCAAACCTTGCCACATTAACCGCCGGGTTAACGGCACCACTGTTTCCAATTATGAGGAATTATATTCCTCGATAAAATCAAACTGCCTGCTCTGTGACGATACCATGCCAGATAACTGGAAAAACGATTGGCAGAAAGCTTCTGCCGAATGTTGGCAGCAAAAAATATAGATAGTGTCCTTCTTCTACCTGTAAATAAAAACTGAAATATTTTTTTGCCGCGAATAACGCAAAGCACGCGAAAGGCTAAAACAACAAAAAGTTTTTTTTGCGTACTTCACGCTATTCGCGGCTAAAAATATTTTTGACTTTTATTTCTGTTCATCCAGGGACTGACAATCCCTTATAGCATGTTCAACAGCCACAGCACTTGTGTTTACGAGGCTCCTGACTGTTGCCGCCTGCGCAACAACATGTACCGATTTTTCCATACCCATCAGGATAGGCCCGATAGTTACGCCACCACCCAGCATTTTAAGTAAATTGACGGAAATATTAGCCGCATCCCGATTGGGCATTATCAATAAATTGGCCGAACCTTTGAGCCTGGAATCGGGAAACAGACGAGTACGTATCCTTTCAGACAGGGCTGCATCTGCGTGCATTTCACCTTCTACTTCGAGTTCAGGCGCACATTTATGCAAAGCAGCTAATGCTTCACGAACTTTTATTGCAGCGGGGTCATACGATGCACCAAAGTTTGAATGAGACACTAGCGCCACCTTCGGTGTAATACCAAAACTACGGATCTCTTCAGCAGCCAGCAAAGTTGATTCCACCAGTTCCTCCGATGTTGGGTCCTGCGTTACATGCGCGTCACAAATAAATATTATTTTATTGGGTAATAAATGTGCGACAAGGGTAGATGCTTCATGAATATCCTTTCTTTTACCGATAACATCCATAACATTATTGAGTCGGCGCTTAAATCCACCATTTACACCGGCTATCATTGTATCAGCCTCGCCCGCCTTTACCATCAATGATGCGAGTACTGAATTCTGCGAACGAACCATATACCTTGCACCGCCGGGTGTAACTCCTTTACGGCCCATGATCTTGTGGTAAAGCTGCCAGTGTTTTTCGAAATTCGGATTGTGTTGTGGATCTACAATATCAACATCTACTCCTTCTTTTATTCTTAAGCCCAATACGTTAATTTGATTATTGATGGCTTCTGTATTGCCTATTAATACCGGTCTTGCAATTTGGTCATCAACCACCTGCTGTGCGGCCTGTAAAACGCGCCTTTCGTCGCCTTCTGAATAAACCAGCCGTTTGTTAGTACCTCGCACAGTATCGAATATCGGCCTCATGAAAAAACCCGAGCGGTAGACAAAGTCCTGTAGTTTCTGACGGTAAGCCGCTAGATCTTCGATAGATCGAGTTGCAACGCCACTGTCAATCGCGGCTTTTGCTACGGCACAGGAAAGTTCAACCACCAAACGCGGATCAAAAGGTTTGGGTATAAGATATTCAGCGCCGAACTTGTCTGGCTTGCCACCGTAAGCACTTAGAACCCTGTCCGATACTTCCCGTTGAACCAGCTCTGATAAAGCTTTTACACAAGCCAGTTTCATTTCTTCGTTAATCGTGGTTGCACCAACATCTAATGCGCCACGAAAAATAAAAGGGAAACACAGTACATTATTAACCTGGTTCGGATAATCTGAACGGCCCGTGCAAATAACTGCATCAGATCTCACTGCCTTGACTTCTTCAGGTAATATTTCCGGCGTTGGATTGGCCAGGGCCAGAATAAGTGGCTTGTCAGCCATTTTTTTAACCATTGCAGGTTTCAATACACCCGGCGCCGACAAGCCTAAAAATATATCTGCATCGGCAATAGCATCATCCAGCGTCCGCGCATCCGTTTCGATGGCGTAAACCGACTTCCATTCATCCATATCATCGTCACGTCCCTGATAAATAACACCGCCTCTATCAGTCACTGTAATATTTTTCCGTGGCAATCCGGCGCTGACTAACTGATTCAAACACGCCAGTGCTGCAGCGCCTGCACCGGAAGCGACCAGTCGAACTTCCTTAATGTCTTTGCCAACAACTTTCAGGCCACTTAAGACAGCTGCGCAAACAATAATGGCGGTACCATGCTGGTCATCGTGAAACACAGGGATATTCATTCGCTCGCGTAAACGTTTTTCAATGATGAAACATTCCGGCGCTTTAATATCTTCGAGATTTATGCCGCCAAAAGTAGGTTCGAGAGCGGCCACTGCATCAATAAATTTGTCAGTGTCAGGCTGGTCGATTTCTATATCAAAAACATCAATACCAGAGAACTTTTTAAATAATACTGCTTTGCCTTCCATTACAGGCTTGGAGGCTAACGGGCCAATATTTCCCAGACCCAGCACCGCACTACCGTTAGTGATAACGCCCACCAGATTGGAGCGAATGGTGTAATCAGCCGCTGCACAAGGGTTTTCTACAATAGCGTTGCAGGCGTCAGCTACTCCCGGCGAATAAGCTAATGCCAGATCATTCTGCGTGGCCATGGGTTTAGTCGCAACAATTTCAAGTTTTCCCGGTGATGGAAACTGGTGGTAATCTAGCGCTTCTTTGCCTTCATCTGCCATCGTATCGCCCTTGTTTGTTTGTTATTTTCTTCACTTATATCATGTATGGACTAAAGCCACTTAATCGTCATTGCGAGCGGCAGCGCGGCAATCTCTTTTCAGTGCGCAGGACTGAGGAGATTGCCACGCTGTCGCTCGCAATGACACATCTATATCACTGGAGCTGGTGAAATCAGCAATACTTGATCTAGATCAATATTTCCTCTTTCAGGGAGCTGATGATAACCATGAGGAGGGTGCATTATGAGTGTTTTAACCATGACAGTGATTCTAGGCTTTGTTGCAGTTGTGGCAACATTGGTCTGGGGCGTCGTCTCTATGGCGCATGGCGGCTCTTACGATCGTGAGCATAGCGAGGAACTTATGTTTACGCGTGTTGGTATACAGGCTCTGGCCTTTGCCCTGATAGTATTTGCGTTGATTTTCTCCTTTATCTAACAGGTAATTTAGGAAAAAACGCTGGAGATGCATGGCAGATATTCTGCCACGGGTGTTGCTGTCCTCGCATATGAGGCCTTACAGACTCACTAGACAACATTAGCCGCCTGTAACGCAAGTTTATGTTCTCTTTCTTCCTGCTGCAGTTTCCAAAGATGTGCGTATAAGCCATTAACATCAAGTAATTGTTTATGCGTGCCCTGCTCTACCACTTTACCTTTATCAAGAACGATAATATTATCCGCATCAATGATGGTAGAAAGCCGGTGCGCAATGACCAGGGTCGTATGTTTTTCAGCAGCCTGTTTGAGTGAGCTTAAAATTTGCTGTTCCGAATGCGAGTCCAGTGAAGATGTCGCTTCATCAAACACCAGGATCTTCGGGTTTTTCAAAATGACGCGAGCAATTGCAACACGTTGTTTTTCGCCGCCAGATAATTTTAACCCTCGCTCGCCAACAACCGTTTCATATTTGTCGGGTAATGATTCGACAAAATCATGAATGTTGGCCATTTTTGCGGCACGCCGAATATCTTCATCTGTAGCGTCAAGATTGGCATAACGAATATTGTGGTCAATAGTATCGTTGAACAACACGGTATCCTGCGGAACAATACCGATACTTTGGCGCAAACTTTCCTGCGTTGCTTCACTAATGTCCTGTTCATCAATAAGAATGCTACCGCTGCTCGGCGCATAAAAACGAAACAACAACCTGGCTAGCGTTGACTTGCCTGCTCCCGAAGGCCCAACAATGGCTACCTTATGATTGGGCGGAATTTCAAATGAAACCTTATCGAGTATTTGTCGATTTTCATTATAGGAGAATGATACATTGTTGAAGTTGACCCGCGCATGACTAACATTTAACACTTTGGCATCATCAACGTCTTTTATCTCCTGTTTGGTGTCAAGCAGGCGCAGCATCATGTCCATATCAGCCAGCGAATATTTTAACGCACGGTAAATAATACCGAGAAAATTGAGCGGTAAAAATAACTGCAACATCATGGCATTAACCAGCACTAAATCGCCCAGTGTCATCACACCACTTACCACACCCTGGGCAGCGTAAACCATCATAAATGTTATACCTATGGCAATAACAGCACCCTGGCCAAAATTTAATATTGACATGGAAGTCTGGCTTTTTACGGCGGCAATTTCCCACTTCTCAAGAGTGCCATCATATTTACCAAGCTCATAGTTTTCGTTGGTGAAGTATTTAACCGTTTCATAGTTCAATAAACCATCCACAGCTGCTGAATTTGCTTCAGATTCATGCGCATTCATTTCATGTCGAAAATGCATGCGCCAGTTTGTCACCGCCAGGGTGAAACCGATATAGATAGCCACCGTAAAAAAAGTAACAATAGCAAACCGTGGTTCGTATTTACCCAGTAATATGATGGCAACCAGGGTAAATTCTGCAGCTGTTGGAATAATATTAAACACCAGGTAATTGAGTATCGAACTCAGGCTGGTAGTACCGCGATCAAGATCACGCGTAATTCCACCTGTTTTCCGGTCCAGGTGAAATTTTAATGACAGTGAGTAAAGATGTTTGAGCACGCGCCGCGAAATACCGCGCATGGCATGATATCTGACGCGCGCGAATATGGCATCGCGTAATTCATTAAATAAGCTGCTGGTAAGTCTTAATCCACCGTAGGCTATCAACAAAACGAACGGCAAAACCAGCTCTCCCCTGGATGTATCCAGACCATCAACAATCTCTTTTAACACCAACGGCATGCCTACCACTGCCAGTTTGGATAACACCAGACAGCCTAAAGCAAGAATCACACGACCTTTGAAGTCCCATATATAAGGGAACAAGCGCTTGATATTGTCCCAGTCTTTTCTGTTCGAATGGGGTTTTTCTGTGGGACGATGAATCATATTTACCTGTGCGTGCCTTTGCTGCCGCAGGGTGAGAATTATTAAAATCTTTTAAATCAATTACCTATTTATGAAACATCCAGCATAAGGTAAAGTCCAGCCTATGATTATATCTAAAAAGCATAGTCTGGGCTTATTGCTATTGTTGCTGGCGGCCTGTGATTCTGCGGATAACTCCTCCGGAAACAGGCCGGCACCTCCTGTACACCAGGTAGAGGTCGTGTCTGCCAGCATTAAAGCTGTCAGCCATCAACAAACTGTCTCAGGCACTCTGGAAGCGATTACGTCTGTGCGCTTATATAATGAAGAAAGTGGTCGCATTACGAAACTGCCTTACCATGAAGGCGACCTTATCAATAAAGATGATATGGTTATTACTTTGGACGGTAGCCTGATTCAGGCTGAACTGGACAAAGCCAGGGCTGAACATAAACAGGCCAAAGCCGATCTAAACCGCCTGAAAAAACTGGTTAACAAGAAACTGGCTTCCGACGAAGTACTCGCTCACGCTGAAACCACACTCAATGTAGCCAGGGCAGAAGAAGAATTACAGCATACACGTTTTCTACGTACTATCATCAAGGCTCCTTTCTCCGGCGTCATCACCGAACGCTATAACGAAACCGGTGATGTTGTTGTCTCACACAGCCACATACTCACTCTGATCGACCCTACTACTCTGCGTGTGAAAATTCAGCTGGCAGAAAGGTGGATTCCTTTACTGCGCTTCGGTGACAAAGTAAAAGTACGCATTGATGCATTAGGCGAGCAACGACATACTGGAACCATTACTCGCATCCATCCCACCATAAACCCCAACACACGCAAAGGTATTATTGAAATAACCTTGCAACCAGTCCCTGAAAACGCAGCAGCAGGCCAACTGGCCAGGGCCGAACTGATTACTCAACCTGTCGAACGATTAGTCATCCCCACACGTGCTATACGCCATGATATAAATGGTGCCTATGTGTTTATCATTAATACAGAGCAAACTGATAACACTAAGATAAAAAAAGTCACTTTTGAAAAAGGCCTTAACTTTGGTGACATGACAGAAGTTATCTCCGGCATCAGCGCAGGTAATGATATTGTAATTAAAGGGTTCCTGGGTCTAAGTGACAATAAAATAGTACGGATTAGAACAAACCAATGAAACGCCGTTTCAGGTCAGGCGGACTTGCAGCATGGTCCATACAACACCCTATCGGTATTTCAGTACTCGCAATAGCCGCTATTGTTCTTGGCTTTATTTCAGCACAGCGCCTGGGCGTTGATCTACTACCTAATATTATTTTTCCCGAGGTTCGCGTCCGGGTGATGGATCCAGGCGTACCAGCACTCATCATGGAAGATCAAATTACGCGGCAACTGGAAGAACAACTCGCGATTACAGAAAATGCTATCGAAGTACAATCCAGAACCAGCGAAGGCCGTAGCGCGGTAGATTTAAGTTTTCCTTACGGCACTGATATCGATACTGCTTTACGTGATGCCAGCACTCGACTGGATCGTGCACGACGCTTTCTACCCGATACCGTCGAAGCACCAGTTATATATAAACGTGACCCATCCCAATTCCCCGTAATGGAACTGGTAGTCAGTTCGAATCAACACGACCCTATAGAATTGCGTACCTGGACTGACTACACCTTCTCTAAATACTTTATAAATATACCCGGCGTTGCATCAGTAGAAGTAGGTGGTGGCCTGAAACGTGAAATTACGGTCATCGCCGACCAGGAGCGACTCGCAGGTATTGGCATGGATCTGCTGACGCTTGAAAGCATTATTAACGGCGAGAATATAGACGCGCCAGGCGGGCGCATGTATAGCAATCGCCGGGAAATCAGTGCTCGAACACTTGGCAGAGTTACCTCACTGGAAGAATTACGTTCAATCCCCCTGTGGAATACCGAGTTATCTCAAATTGACCAAAGCAGCCATCTCAGTGATGTTGCAGAAGTTATTGACACGCATGAAGACGAAGCGATTCGCGTACGTTTAAATAAATCTCCCGGCGTTAAGCTCTCCATACAAAAACAACCTCAAGCCAATACTGTTGAGGTAGCGGAAGCCGTAATAGACCGCTTTGAATGGCTAAAACATAATAAGCTAATACCACCTGACATCTCCGTAACAGCGGTTGGTGACCAGTCCATTTTTATCAAGCATGCTTTAAATAACGCCGGCATGGCAGCAATTATCGGTGGATTGCTCGCAATGGCAATTATTTATATTTTCCTTGGCAATATAAAACGCACACTTATCATAGGAACCGCGATACCTATAGGCATACTGGTGACATTTTCCATCATGGAAATGGCGGGGCTAACACTCAATATAATGACATTAGGCGGTATGGCACTGGGCACTGGCCTTCTGATTGACAGTACCATTGTTATGCTGGAAAACATTACTCGACATCAAAATGACGGTAACTCGGCAGAAGAATATTCCATAACCGCAGCAGCCGAAGTTAACAGCCCGATTATCGCATCAACCATGACCAATCTTGCAGCAATCATTCCATTTCTGTTTATCGGTGGCCTGGTAGGTCTTTTATTCCAGGAACTCATTATTACCATTACATCAGCCATGCTTTCAGCATTAATTGTTGCGTTAACACTGGTTCCTGCATTGGGATCAAGAATGGGTAAAGAGAAAAACCAACGGCACTTCATCGACAAACCTTTTGCAGCGCTCAAAATATTCTATACAAATATGGTTAAAAAGATAATTCACCATCCTTTTAAAACATTAACCGGCTTCATCATCGTACTGGTTATTTCCCTTTTTGTTATTACACAAGGTCGCTTTATTTTTATTCCAAAGATGGATGAAGGACGGGTTGGCCTTTCTATCATTGGCGACCCCGGCATGCACCTTGATGAAATGGATATTACCGTGCAGATACTTGAAGACTTACTGCTTAACGAACCAGCAGTTAAAACACTATTCACCACATCAGGCGGCTTTGTTTTTGGACGTTCAGAATTTTTAAATAGCAATCGCGGTCATATACGTATACAACTTACTCCTGTTACACAACGAAGCCAGAGTAGTGAACAATGGATTGAACAAATACAGAAAAAAATACAGGCTCTAAACTTAACCGGTTATAAATTTCGTTTATACGTACGCGGCATGACAGGTTTTCATATGGGTAGCGGTGATGATGCCATCAGTATGCGCGTACAGGGAAAAGATATTTCCGTCTTACAGAGGCTTGGCGCTGTTATAGCTGAAGCCATGCACGACATTGAAGGCATCAAGAATATAGAGCATACCTATGAAGAAAACACTGAAGAATTCATGATTAAAATAGATCGCCAGCGTGCTGCTGACCTTGGAATTCGCGTTGAAGCACTGGGGGATGTGTTACGTATTGCTCTTAACGGAAAAATCATTTCTGAATACATTGATGGTGATCGTCAATTTGATATCAGGCTGCGCTTGCCCCGAGCAGACTCTGCCACGCCTGAAGCCATGGAAAATATACTGGCAGGTTTTTACCAGGGCAATCCTGTACGCCTGCGTGAAGTCGCCAGTATCATACAGGGCCCTGCGCCAACACGAATATTACATGACCAGCAACAACGCATTGTTGAAATAACGGCATCACTTAATGAAGGCTTTGACCTGAATGAAACCATGATAAAAATTAATGAAAAATTAGCAGGACTAGAGATCCCGGATGGTTATCTACTCTATGACGGCGGTGCTAATAAAACATTGAAAGAAGGCCGAAAAACCGGACGTGCTCTCCTTCTGCTTGCCGTATTCCTGGTATTTGTCGTTATGGCGGTACAATACGAGTCACTGCGCAACCCCTTTGTCATTCTACTAAGCATTCCTTTTGCTGCTATAGGCGTTGCCCTGGGTATGAAAATATTCTCCATGCCACTGTCAATGCCTATGTTCCTCGGCTTTATCATGTTAGCGGGTATTGTAGTCAATAATGCCATTATGCTGGTCGAGCAGATTGAAATAGAACGCGAAAAGAACAGTAACATCATAGATGCTATAGGTGTTGCAGCAAGTCTGCGCTTACGCCCTATTCTAATGACAACACTGACCACTGTATTCGGCATGATGCCGCTCGCGCTGGGTTTAGGTGAAGGCTCGGAAATGCTTCAACCACTGGCTTTTGTTATCGTGTGGGGATTAAGCTTCTCTATGCTGGTAAGCCTGGTGTTGATTCCAGCAATGTATAAATTACTACACTTCAGATAAGTGTCGTATTAATTGCATTGATTCAAACTTGATCTGACAACACTATGGTCATGTCACCATACCAACTGGCATTATTTTTTGCCACAGAGGTCACAGAGTTTTTTGGTATGTCATTACGATCAGTAGCACGGCAGAAAATTCTTGTAACCAAAACCTGTTTTCCTCTGTGTGCTCTGTGACCTCTGTGGCTAAAAACGTTTTTTTATATCACGCTCTTTGGCGATAACTGTCAGATTAAACCCGAGCGAATACATATCAAAACAAGCTATGCTGCTCTTTTCTTCATTACAACTTTTTCAGCTTTATTCATTCGCTCTTTTGTTTTGATCATTTGATCAAGACGGCTCTTGAATTCTGCTGTACCCAATACCAGCTCTTGATGCAAAGCATTTCTGATTGTATGCACAGAACCAACTTCAATACGACTGCAAAACAAACGAAGATAAGCTTTACACCGGCTTGCATCATCACCACCGAGCTCAGTATACATAACGTGGTGGTCAACAATGCCAGGCTCTTTATTGTACGCATTGGCATGATAACTCGACCACCTGTACTCACTAGGTACATCAACAATCTTTGCTCTAACAGGATTAACTTCCACGTAGCACATACAGGCAAACAAATAACTTCGGCTGTCGATTAAAGATGATTTATAACTTCTTGCCCAGAGTGGCTCGGTACCATGGTATGTCGTTTTTATATAACGTGCATAACGACGCGTTAATGATTGCATCATGTTCGAGATACCAAACTCGGTTTCTGGAGTAACGACCATATGCACATGGTCGGGCATTAAAACGTATGCGTGGAGCTGACAGTTAAAAGCCACCGCCGCTTTTTTCAGGCTTTGCAGATAAAACTGGAAATCACTGTCGCGGATAAAACAAGGCCTGGTGCCTTTGCCTCGAACCACAATGTGTTGCGGGATACCGGGTAAATTATATTTAGGGTTGAACTTCATACTCACCTCCGTGCGAATTTTTACATTTTTAATGATACTGAATGTAAAATGTTCCTCTGTGCCGGGTTTTTACACGTCATTATAGAGATAAAAAAGCAATTTCTATGCCGTGTTTTGTAAAACATTGATATTTAATAAATCTGGCACTTTCCAGCACACTCCTGCCAGGTATTATGTAAAAGATACCGACCTGGTTATCGCAATTTCAGCAATGTATTCATCGTTGAAAAAATAATTTTATGCTTATATTTCAATTAGTTAACCATACCTCAAAGAGGTATAACGGTTGTACCATGATAAAATTTCACCACTGTAAAAAATCCCGCTTTTTTAACGAAAAAAACACCTTTTGATAAACTGCAAAATCATTCGCCAAAATGAAATACCACACATAACTTGTTGTTTCTTTATGGTTTTTCAGCCTTTGACTGAACTATAATCGTGCTAGAATGCTCTCAATCGTTAAATTCTCACAGCGGAGGCCGTCGTGTCTGAAGTACAGTTTAATAATACATTAACCAATGAAATCACGGTTTCAGCTGAAGCCGTCAAGCAATTAATTGCTCTCACTGAAAATGAGGATGGCGTCAACGGTGTACGTATTTTCGTTTCCGGCGGTGGCTGTGGTGGTATGAGCTATGGCATGACCTTTGTAGAAGCGTCGACCGAATACGATGCCACCTGGGAAAAAGATGGCCTGAAAGTCCATGTGGATTCTGTTGCACTCAGTTACCTCACTGGCGTTGAAGTCGATTATCAAACAGAAGGTGCGAATGCCAGCTTTGTATTCAAGAATGTCTTCGCCGAAAGCGGAGGATCTGGTGCCTGTGGTGGTTGTGGTGCAGCTGACGGCGGTGGTGGTTGCGGCTAATTGAAAGAGCGTTTTTTATTAATCGCGCAACCCAATAGTTATCGAATAGCCCCATATATCAATGCTGCCAGACGCATGGGGCTGGAAGTACTCATCGCCTCGCGTGGTGAGCACTCTCTCATCACTGAAGTTCACGCCGGTTTACATATCGACCTTGATGACATTCCTGCGGCAATCAGTGTCATCCTTGAAGAAAACAGCAAGAAAGCATTTGCGGGCATACTTGGCAGCGATGACAGTACTGTCGAATTAGCGGCACAGGCTGCTGCACAATTAAATTTGCCCCACAACCCCCCTGAAGCTGCACGCTTATCACGTCGCAAAGATCTTGCACGCGCGCATCTAGCCTTAGCAGATTGCCCCGTTCCAACTCATCGTTTAATTGACCTAAACCAACCACTGAAGAAGCAGATGACCGGCTTACTCTGGCCGTGCGTATTAAAACCCTTAAACATGTCAGCTAGCCGTGGCGTTATTCGAGCCAACAACGGCAAGGAATTTATCGAAGCATGTAGCCGCATTAGTAACATTATTTCAACGTATACGGAGACAGCGGACGATCCTTTTGAAAGTACGCACCTACTTGTTGAAGATTATATAGATGGCGTTGAAGTTGCATTCGAAGGTTATTTGCATGAAGGCAAGTTAACCAGGCTGGCATTATTTGATAAACCAGATCCGCTTGAAGGCCCCTACTTTGAAGAAACCATTTACGTAACACCATCCCAGCTCAGTAGTAAAACACAGGAGATAGTCATGCAACGGGTTGAGCAAGCATGTATAGCGTACGGCCTTAAAACAGGTCCCGTGCATGCCGAACTTCGAATTGATGATGCTGGCACCTGGATACTGGAAGTTGCTTCGCGCACGATTGGTGGAGATTGTGGTCGAACACTGGATACTGATAACGGCCTTAATCTGGAAGATCTGACGATTTCACTCGCTATAGGAAAAGATGTTAAACCTGAAAACCTGGAACTAAGTCGCGGCGTCATGATGATACCTATCGTAAAGAGCGGCCTGCTGCGACGCGTAGAAGGATTATCAGCAGCACGCAAGACCACACATGTTGAAAACGTAGACATTCTTATTCAACAGGGCCATGAACTCATTCCCTTACCTGAAGGTAACCAATACCCGGGTTATATTTTTGCAAAAGCAGAAACTCCTGACGAAGTTATCAAAGCACTTCGGGAAGCGTATTCACAATTGAATTTTGTGACTGCGCCGATTTTTAATATTAAAGATAGTTAAAATAATTTTAAAGCTTCCATCGCAGAGACACAGAGGAAGATCTGGCTTTGTTAACAGTGTCGCAGACGCTGTTAACAAAATAAAACTCTGCGCCTCAGTGGTAATAAACTACCCCGCAGCAAGCTGACGGGGTATTAATTGTAGGTGCGACTAAATCGCCAGCAGCGATTTGAACGAAGCCCCCGAAGGCGAGAGGCATAAGGACATGCCGAATAATTTATTCGCACAAAGGTTATAGAGTCACTATCTGGTCGTTTTGTGCGAATAAATTCGCACCTACAGATTACCTGGCAAACCACGGGGTATTACACCCACAGTGATTAATAAATCTTTTGAATTTTATTATTAAACAGGCAATATTTTATTCTTATAAAAAAAGCCGCAATAGCGGCTTTTTTTGGAATAGCGTTTCAGTAATACTGTTACTTTTTACCGCCACCGCCTGCCTGAAATCCTGCAGGTGCCTGACCATGATCACCTTCACCAAAAAAGAAACCTAACATGTGTTTCTCAATAAGCTCTATGTTTTTCACGTCAGCTGTGTTCAAACCATTTTCGTTAATGATGGTGGTTAAACGATCCAGCCATTGCTTCCAGCCTTCTTTAGAAACGCTTTCGTAGATACGCTCACCCAACGCACCCGGGTGCGTTGGTTTATCCAGTCCTTCTGCTTCAGTTTTTAAAACCACGCATTGTACAGTTCTAGTCATTACTTACCCCATCTCTACTCATATCTGAATTTTTTTCATACTTCTTCAATAACACGCCTTCATCACCACAACAAGAAACAGCGCATTTCTTGATCTGGTGTATGTCATCTGCACTGCTGTCCAGATAGAACTCAACCGGTTTATTCTCGGTTGCGCAATCACAGCCGACGTCATTATACACGTAAATATTCTCTAATCCTGCACGCTGAGCCTGTTTCTCAGCCTCAAGCATGGTGGCAGCAGGTGTTGCAGGTACATCGCTGAGCTTGTAAGCCGGGAAAAATTTGGTGATATGCCATGGGCTATCTTTACCCAGATTATCCCGCACCCAGCAGGCAATCTCATAATGTTCCTGCGGGTCATCATTTTTTCCCGGAATAATGTTGGTACGCGTTTCTACATGAATACCCAGTTGTTGAGCTTTTTTGATCGAGCCCAATACCTGTTTTACTGTTGCCGGGCGGCAGATTTCCTTATAAAAATCATCTCGCATACTTTTGATGTCCGAGCACAATACATCCAGGTGTGGAGCGACCAGTTCCAGTGCCTCATCGGTAACAAAACTATTGGATACATACACTGTATACAACCCAGCCTGGTGAGCAAGTTCACAAACATCGATAACGTACTCCAGCCAGACAGCCGGTTCCGAGTAGGTAAAAGCTATGCCCTGCACGCCTGCTCTCAATGCTGTCTCTACCAGTTTTTGCGGCGAACTCCATGCCTCGGTGGATTCGCCTTTCGCAAGACCATCCAGTGCCTCGACACCCCATGAGATATCCAGGTTATGGCAACCGCCACAACGAAAACTACAGCCGTAACTTCCTATGGATAAAACCCGGCTACCCGGCCGATAGTGTCTGACCGGCTTATCTTCAATGGCGTTAATGTCTATTGATGAAAGAATACCGTACGACAGGTTGTACAGTGTGCCGTTACGATTAACATGAGCCTGACAAAAACCACGTTGGCCATGGCCAATTTTGCAGCGCCAAAGGCACAGGTTACAACGCGTGGTACCGTTAGCAAGTTTCTCCTGCAATCGGGTTTCTACCAGTTGATATTCTTCCACTGTATTCATCATAGTATCCGCTATAAATAAGTCGCTTTATCGTCATTGCGAGCGGTAGCGCGGCGCTAATTTTCCAGGAGAAAATTTGAACGCGCTTTGTGCGGCCCGAAGGGCAAATTACACGAATGTAATTTGTAATCTTCTTCAGCACGCGCAATTCATAAGATTGCCGCGCTACCGCTCGCAATGACGTAACTTTTCTCTTTTTATGTTTAAATAAACGTCATCAGGTTACAGGTGAATCACTTCCAGACCCAAATCACCGTTCTGTTCTAAAATAGTGGCGTTAGTAATGACTGCAGTACTAGCCACTCCAGGCTGTAAATATTTTTCAGTAACACGCTTTAGATCTTCGAGTGTTACCGCCAGCACTCGCTGCCTCATTAACTGTAATTTTTCACGCGTCCTGTCATGAAGTATATTATGGAAAGCATGGCGCGCTTCACCTGCAGGTGAGCCTGGTTTGTCCATTGTACCCACAACACCAAGAATAGCCTCTTCCACCTGTCGCCATTCATGATCATTATTTAACATCCAGTCGATGGAACGATCAAAATCGTCCAGTGTTTCGCTTAATCTCGGGTCACGATAGGAATAAAATTTGAATGCCGAAATACTGGAATCATGGCTAGCACCGCCACCATAAGCTCCGCCCTGTTCGCGAATAGCTGTGTGCAGAAAACCATTTCTCAGGAAACCACCCAGTACCGCAAGAACCGCTGCGTCCTCATGCTCCATTGGTACTGTTTTATAAGCACGCGAGCAGAAGTTAACCTGGGTATTGGTGACCCACATCTGCTTAACCTGTTGTTCATTTTTATCTAATGAAAAAATCTTGAATGAATCGTTGGTTGATGCTGGTGTCCAGACAGATTCAAATTCATCCACCAGGGTGTCGAGTTTTTCTTCTTCTGCAGTCAACATGTACTGGCACGGTGATGTGATTATTTTATTATGCAGCTCAGAAAAATTGCTAGCTATTTTAGACAAAGTCATCTTGCCGTCATCACTGCCAATAGCATCATCCATCGCCTTCAGGAGCTTAATACCTTCAAGCCCGGAAAAACGGTGGCTTAGTGCAGCAACTGGAGACATGCCACTGGAAGCCGCGGTCATTGCCAGTGTATGCCCGCTACCTGTCACACTCTGCTCTCTGCGTGCGCGTTTCTGGGAAATAATATCTTTAATGCGATCTGACTCATCGAAACGAACCTCATGCATTGTTTCATGCATTAGTTTCGCAAGCTTAAGATTATTTCGATTCAGTGCTTTTCCAGACAACAGGAAGTAACCTTTTACTGCCTGCACATCGTCCGTTTTCGCGAGAATGCTTGAATACGCACTTATGCCTCCGCTAACACTGGACTGCTGCGCCTGCATTTGCAGATAATCCTTATCACCACATCCTAATTCGGTTAAACACGACGAATATAACGGCAAAAGACTTAATTGTTCAGAACTTAACTCGGGTAAATCGAACACAACCTCATGATAAACCAGCCCATTGGTTCCCTGTGCATATAGTGTTGAGTCTGTACCGGATATTTTTTTCGGTATGGATTGCGGGATAATTAATTCCGGTGGAACATCATCGAGACTTACCTTGGGAAGAATTTCCGGATCATCATCCTGCAGTTGTCTTTCGGCAAGCTCTGCGGCTCGCTTGATAATGATATCTTTCTCTTCGCCTGACAAACTTTGCTTAATAGTCGCTAGACGCTGATGCTCTGCTTTCTCTTTACGCTGACTTAGCTCGGCATCAGGTTTCATGGTTAACCGAACACGGTGCGGGTTATCCAGAAGGTAATCGCGAACCAGTTGCTTGATAAATTCCGGATCCTTGATCTGTTCTCTCAGTGACTCAATCACCGGTTCCAGGTTCAGTAAAGCAGCGGGATCACTACGATGAATCGCTGCAGATAATCCACCAAGAATAAGTTGCAAACCAAATGGATAACCATCACCGCCTATCTCACGTTGATTGATTTCCAGTTGATGCAACACGGACTCCAGTTGTTCATGAGGTATGCCATTAGTTGCTACCTCTTCAAGAACGCCTGTCACCAGTTTTTCGAACTCCACTGAACACTCAGGTTCACTACCTTCGATGCCACACATGAAACACATCTCGTAATTAGAGTCTTCCAGACCACATAAAGGTGATGGCGCTGTACCCAGATCCGTTTTTTCAAGCGCGTAAAGTAATGGCGAGGAACTGTTATCCAGTAACACCTGAGATAACAGGTTGGCCTTCATCATCTCATCTAGCGATGTGCCGGGACCAAGCAACCAGCCTATAACGTGGTGAGTTTTTTCATTGATGCCCTCGTTGCCGGTGACATCATATGAATAGGATTCTTCAATCGCCACGGGAGATAAGTATCTTTTTTCGGGATCAACCTTGATATTCACGTCCAGATGTTCAAACTGTGAAAGTGCTCGTTCTTCGAATTTTGTTTGCTGTTGAAATGCAGATATATCACCAAAAGTCATAAATATTGCATTGCTCGGGTGGTAATGAGTTTTATGAAAATCACGCAATTGCTGATAACTTAAATCCGGAATATCAGCCGGCTCACCACCACTGTTATAGTGATAAGTCGAGGTAGGGTAAAGATGTTTGCTGAAAGTTTGCCATAACACACTTACGGGCGAACTCATGGCACCCTTCATTTCATTAAACACCACGCCCTTGAATTCAAGCTCACTGTCCGGGTTACCGGTTTCAGAAAACTCAACCCGATGACCTTCCTGCAAAAAATCAAGCTCATCCAGCCGCGTAAAGAAAACTGCATCAAGATAAACATCCAGTAAATTATTAAAGTCTTTTTTATTTTTGCTGGCAAACGGGTAAGCCGTCCAGTCGCTACTGGTGAAAGCGTTCATGAATGTATTCAATGAACGACGTATCATCATAAAAAACGGGTCGCGTACCGGGTAATTTTTACTGCCACATAATGCGGTGTGCTCTAGTATATGTGCCACGCCTGATGAATCCATGGGGACAGTTCTGAACGCCACAAGAAAAACATTCTCACTATTTTCAGCATCTATATGATAATGAAGTGCGCCTGTTTTGATATGCCGATATTCCTCAACAGTTACGTTGAGTGAATCAATGCGTTCTGAACGTATCCATTGGAATGCAGGATGGCATTGCGGCTGAGCCTGCTGTGTTTGATTTTGCGTGCGTGCTGCTGTGATTGTCATAATATAATTATAGTCGCGTAAGTTTGTAGACAGTTTCGATAAGTGAAGTAAGCCCTAATTCCTGAAATTTCTGTTCGTTTGAAAGAATATCTTTTGCCAGAATTTTTTCTATTTTAAAATTATCGCCATACAATGTATTAACCTCATCCTCAGTCACTGAAAAGGGAGGACCATCCATTTCATGTTGCGAGTAGGTCAAAGTCACCAATAAACTTCTGACACCCGTAGCCAATAGTCCCGACATTTTTTCCGCATACCTTTTTCTAATGGCTTCGGGCAATGCAATCAGCGAAGCCCGATCAAACACATCGGTTACACCTTCAAGGTCAGCTTCAGTCAAATCAAAGAAATCGCCCTGAACCAGCTCAATGCATGCGCCATCGGAAATTTCACCATTAATCGTATACTTTACGTGCCTGTCATTTTTTGCTTCATCAATTGAGACACCGTACTCTTTAACAAAATCCTTAATGGCAATGGGACTGCACTCGACGCCTATGACGGCGTAACCACTTTTGGACAGCCACTGCATATCCATCGACTTGCCGCACAAGGGGACAAAGACCTTCAGTGAAGAGCGTTTATCCGGTTCAGGGCCCTTTTCGCCATAAAAATAGGCAAGGTAGGGATTTAAGCCGGTCTGATGAAAACCGGTTTCGCCCTTCTGCCAACGATTGTGCCAAAAATCCAGTTCCATGCAGAATAAAGCCTATTCAGGCTTCCAAATGCCAAAAGCTTCTTCTTGCTGCTGTGCGGGTTGCATGTCCTGCTCCATCTGGCTGAGCACCTGGCCGGTGAAGCTACCGATATCACCAAGAAAGCCCTGCTTATCAAACCCGGGCTGAGTCTGATGCGCCAGAACATAGCC
>QIHT01000215.1 GCA_003229115.1 Gammaproteobacteria bacterium
TCCAGGTGGTTACCGAGGAAATCGTCCTGAAACTGGGCGCAACGGTTTGCAAAGAGTTGAATGTTGATAGTGTTTGCCTGTCGGGTGGTGTGGCGCTGAATTGTGTTGCCAATGGTCGCCTGCTCAGAGAAGGCCCGTTCAAACATGTCTGGATTCAGCCCGCAGCGGGTGATGCCGGTGGTGCGCTGGGCGCTGCATTATCTGTCTGGTACGAGCGCGAAGGTAAACCACGCAGTGTGGATCCATCCGTGATGGACGCCATGCAGGGGTCCTACCTGGGGCCGGGTTATGGCGATGCCGAAATTAAACAACAGCTGGATAAAATAGGCGGTAAGTACCAGTGCTTCGAAAAAAATGAGTTAATGCCAAAACTCGCCGGCATCGGCTGGTTTCAGGGACGCATGGAGTTCGGCCCTCGTGCACTGGGTGGGCGTTCCATCATCGGCGATCCGCGCAGCTCAAAAATGCAGTCAGTGATGAACCTGAAGATCAAGTACCGCGAGTCATTCCGTCCGTTTGCGCCCTCGATACTCGCGGACAAGGTTTCCGACTGGTTTGTGCAGGACTCGCCCAGTCCATACATGTTACTGGTTGCACCCGTTGCCGAGTCCAGACGTATTCCGATGTCTGAAGAACAGCAGGCTTTGTTTGGTATTGAAAAACTGAACATTCCACGATCAACACTACCGGCGATTACCCATGTCGATTATTCGGCGCGCATCCAGACCGTGCATGAAGAAACCAATCCCCAGTATCATGCTTTGTTAACCGCCTTCGATGAGCTGACTGAGTGCCCGGTATTGGTGAACACCTCGTTCAATGTTCGGGGTGAACCCATTGTCTGTACACCGGAAGATGCTTATCGATGCTTTATGCGCACCGAGATGGATTACCTGGTGGTGGAGAATTTTCTGCTCAGTAAAACCGAGCAACCCGAGTGGAAAAAAGATGATAGCTGGAAGGACGAGTTTGAGCTCGATTAGGAAAATAACCAATGATGCATGATATCCCAGAACTCGATAAAAAAGGCCTGAGGCACTTTGGCCTGGTTACTGCAGCCATTGTGGTGGTATTGTTTGGCGGCTTATTGCCATGGTTGTTTGGTTTTAATTTTCCCAGGTGGCCGTGGATTTTTGCTGCTGTGCTGGGCTCGTGGGCGCTGATTGCGCCCAACAGTCTGAACCGCCCCTACAAGCTATGGATGCGGTTTGGCATGTTGCTCGGTGCGGTGATGAACCGCGTGATATTGTCCGTGGTGTTTTTTATCGTGGTTTTACCCACCGGAATATTGATGCGAATGTTTGGCAAAGATCCCATGGCGCGTAAGCTGGACAACAAACAGGAGAGCTATCGAGTAGAAAGTACACCGACGGCTCCAGATCGTATGGATCGTCCGTTTTAATTTTCAGGAAAATAACCATGTTAGATTTAATAAAAGATTTATGGGACTTCATGAGAGAGCGCAAGAAGTTCTGGCTGGCTCCCATTATTATTGTGATGCTGTTATTGGGCGCGTTACTGGTATTGTCGCAGGGATCAGCCGTAGCTCCCTTTATCTACACGCTGTTTTAAGCGGCAGGTATCAAGTTAAAACAACGCGTTTATAAACAAGAGCATATAAATCCTGGTATTGTTTCGCCAGTTGATTTAGCCATTGCCTGCGTTTCTCGCTGGGCTCCTTATCAGCAAGTTCCGTAGCGAGATGACTGATGACTCGTAGTATCTGCGTCTGGCTGATGAGCAGGTTTTTTTCGAAGTTATCATTGTCGAAAAGAAACTCTTTAGCCGTTGTCATGCGTAAAGCGTCAAGTGTTGCCTTACCGATAAATTCATCGGAAAAATCCACGAATTGCACCGCCGGTTTTAGTGGCGCTAATGTTTCGAGCTCTGCCAGAGCTGTGGTGGATGTGTCAGCAATGTTATCGATGAGTTTTGTGGAAGATTCGCTGATACCGCCAAATCTTATAACAGCCTTGATGCGCCGAATCGTTGTCAAATGTTGTTCATCCTCAAGAAAAAGCCTGAGTACTGAATAACCGGAATTCAGTTCATTTTTAACCAGCCCGGATTTCGGCACAACCGCGTAACTACTGGAAACAACCAGGCTACACAGCAGGCCAAGCGCGAAGATAAGTTTCAGGAGTCTAGTCATAATAAAGTGAGAGCAAAATAAGGACCGTAGGTTCGCCCAATAGTTTGTACATAAGCGTATTCTAATATAAATGTCACAAAACCGACAGTCCATGCAAAAGGTATTGATGTAAATAGTCGTGTGTGCAGAATGGTTACTTTGGGATGTCGTTTAACTGTCTGATTTGAATTATAATTCGCCGCATGTTTTATACAGATTCATTTGATGTGATAGTCGTCGGCGGCGGCCACGCAGGTACCGAGGCGGCACTGGCGGCGGCGCGTAGCGGGGTAAAAACCCTGTTGCTGACGCACAACATAGAAACCCTCGGACAAATGAGCTGTAACCCGGCTATTGGTGGCATTGGCAAGGGCCACCTGGTGAAAGAAATCGATGCCATGGGCGGCATCATGGCAAAAGCCGCAGATCGTGGCGGTATACAGTTTCGTATTCTCAACAGCCGTAAAGGCCCGGCGGTGCGTGCCACGCGCGCGCAGGCAGATCGCGTGCTGTATAAGGCCGCCATTCGCGAGGCGCTGGAGAACCAGCCTAAGCTGTCAATTTTTCAGCAGGCGGTGGATGATCTCATCGTAACCAGTGATGGGCAGGGGGAGAAAGTCACCGGTGTCATTACCCAGATGGGTCTTAAGTTCAGCGCTAAAGCCGTGGTACTCACGGTTGGTACCTTTCTTGGTGGCAAAATTCATATCGGAGACAGCAACTATTCCGGGGGTCGAGCGGGTGATCCGCCTTCCATTGCACTGGCGGAGCGGTTACGCGATCTGCCCTTTCGTGTAGATCGCTTGAAAACGGGAACACCACCGCGTATTGATAACCGCACCATCAATTATGCGGAACTGCAGGCGCAGCCGGGCGATGATCCGGTACCGGTGTTTTCGTTTACAGGCTGTGCGGATGACCATCCTGAGCAGATTAGCTGCCACATTACCCACACCAATGAAAAAACCCACGACATCATCAGAGCGGGTCTCGATCGTTCACCGATGTACAACGGCATCATCGAAGGCGTAGGTCCGCGTTACTGCCCGTCGATTGAAGACAAGGTGGTGCGCTTTGCCGATAAAAGTTCGCACCAGATTTTTATCGAGCCTGAAGGCCTGACCACCAACGAAGTGTATCCCAACGGCATTTCCACCAGCCTGCCGTTTGATATGCAGCTGCAACTGGTGCGCTCCATTAAGGGTTTTGAAAAGGCACACATCACACGCCCGGGATACGCGATTGAATATGATTACTTTGACCCGCGCGATTTGAAAGCCTCGCTGGAAACCAAATTTATTAATGGCCTGTTTTTTGCGGGCCAGATTAACGGCACCACCGGTTATGAAGAAGCCGCCGCCCAGGGTCTGTTGGCGGCGATCAATGCCGGCCGGCTGGTGCAGGAAAAGCAGGCCTGGTCACCGCGACGAGATCAGGCGTATACGGGCGTGTTGGTTGATGACCTGATAACCCGTGGCACACAGGAACCCTATCGCATGTTTACCAGTCGCGCGGAATATCGTTTGATACTGCGCGAAGACAATGCTGATTTACGTTTAACGCCGGTTGCCCGTGAAATGGGCTTGATAAGCGATGAACACTGGCAGGTGTTTGAAGTCAAAAAGGAAGCCATAGAAAACGAGCAGCAACGCTTGCGCACCCTGACCATTCAACCGTCCTCGAAAGCGGGCATTGCATTGGCGAAATTCACAGGCAAGCCTTTCAGTCGCGATTATAAAGCCGCAGATTTACTGAGACGCCCCGAAATTGACTACGCCAGCCTGACCGCCGTTATCGGTGAGGCGGGACTGGATGCGACGATTGCCGGGAAAGTTTGCGAGCAGGTGGAAATCCAGGCCAAATATTCGGGTTACCTTGATCGCCAGCAGTCTGAAATCGAGAAAACCCGAAAACATCAGCAAACCACCATACCTAATGTTATAGATTATGCAAAAGTTCGCGGCTTATCGTCGGAGGTTTGCCAGAAACTCAGCGATCATCGTCCGCAAACCATCGGCCAGGCAGGACGCATTCCGGGAATGACACCGGCAGCTATTTCCCTGTTGATGGTTCACCTGAAAAAAGCCAAAGTCCAGCAATAAATAGTGACCGTAGCGCTTCAGTCACAACTCGAAGCCGGCCTTGAAATCATGGGCCTGAGCGTACCGCCTACCGTGGCGCCACAATTGATGGATTATTTGAGCCTGCTGGTGCACTGGAACAAGGCGTTTAACCTGACGGCAGTGCGTGAGCCCGGCGACATGGTGAGCAAACACCTGCTCGATAGCCTTGCTGTTCTGCCTTTTATCGGCAAGGGACACGTCGCTGACGTGGGTAGTGGTGCCGGCCTGCCTGGCATTCCATTAGCGCTTTCGCGCCCTGATACGCATTTCACGTTGATTGATAGCAATGGTAAAAAAACCCGTTTTCTCAATCAGGCGAAAATGGTTTTGAAACTGGATAACATGGATGTCATTCATCATCGGGTTGAAGACTACTCACCCATGAGCGATGGCATTGCGATATACTTTGACACAATCATTGCACGCGCTTATGCCAACACCCAGGATATATTAAAATCCACGGCACATTTGCAGCAAACAGGCACACGAATTTTAGTCATGCAGGGCAAGCTTGATGAAACGCTGGAGCTAGCTGGCTACACCTTAAAACACTCGCACGTATTAAATGTGCATGGCCTGAACGCCGAAAGACACTTACTGGAAATAATCAAAACATGACGCAAGTTCTTGCTCTCGCAAATCAAAAAGGCGGTGTGGGTAAAACCACCACCAGCGTCAACCTTGCTGCATCGTTGGCGGCGACCAAACGTAAGGTTTTATTGATTGATCTCGACCCACAGGGCAATGCCACCATGGGCGTGGGCATTGATAAAAATGCACTGCAGGAAACCTTCTGTGATGTTTTGCTGTCGGGTCTTGAAGTACATCAATGTGTGCATACCCTGGAAAATATAGGCATTGATCTGTTGCCATCGAATGCAGACATGACGGCGGCGGAAGTCGAGCTGATGCGCAGCAAGGGTTCGGAAACCCGACTGAAAGAAGCCATCGCACCGATCAAGGATGAATACGAATTTGTTCTTATCGACTGCCCGCCGGCACTCAACATGCTGACGCTGAATGCGCTGGTGGCGTCCGATGGTGTGATTATTCCCATGCAGTGTGAATATTATGCGCTGGAGGGATTAACCGCGTTAATGGAAACTATTAACCATGTCAGGTCTTCAGTTAATCCAAAACTGGAAATCGAAGGTTTATTGCGCACCATGTTTGATCCAAGGAACACACTGTCCAACGATGTCTCCGCGCAGCTAATCGAACATTTTGGCGACAAGGTTTATCGCACCATCGTACCGCGTAATGTGCGTCTGGCAGAAGCGCCCAGTCATGGCCTGCCCGCATTGTTATACGAAAAAACCTCGACTGGCGCCCTCGCCTACCTTGCGCTGGCCGGTGAAATGTTGCGTCGAAACTCGAGGAATTATGCAGCACATACACATACAGGCGCTACGGTATAGTGCACAAAAAATTAAGGGTCTAGTTAAACCATGGCAGCAAAGAAAAGAGGATTGGGGCGAGGATTAAATGCCCTGCTAGGCGGCAGTGACACTGTCGAAGTGATGATTCGCCCGCAGGGCGAGAATGAGTTACGCGAGATTGATGTTGATCTAATCCAGCGCGGACCGTGGCAGCCGAGAACCCATTTTGATGAAGAAAGCCTGCAGGAACTGGCCGACTCCATCGGTACGCAGGGTGTGGTGCAGCCGATTGTGCTCAGATCCACTGTCGATGGTCATTACGAAATTGTTGCTGGCGAACGCCGCTGGCGCGCCGCTCAGCTGGCAGGTCTGCAGCAGATACCCGCCGTCATCAAGCGCTTTGATGACCAGACCGCGGCGGCGGTTTCTCTCATCGAAAACATTCAGCGAGAAAACCTCAACCCGCTGGAAGAATCCACCGCTTTGCAGCGTTTAATGAACGAATTCGATATGACCCACCAACAAATTGCTGATACCGTGGCGCGCTCAAGGGCGGCGGTCAGTAACCTGTTGCGCTTACAGGATCTCAATGCTGATGTGAAGGAATTGCTGGGTACGCGCGTGATCGACATGGGCCATGCGCGGGCTTTACTGGGGGTGACCGGCAACAGTCAGAGCACGCTTGCCAGGCTGGTTGCTAAAAAAGGCCTGTCGGTACGCGAAACTGAGCAACTGGTTCGCAAAACGCTGAATCCGCCCGTCAAACCCAAAAAAATCAAAAAAGACCCGGATATTAAAAAGCTGGAAAGTCGACTTTCAGAGCAACTGGGCGCCGCCGTGAGCATCAAGCAAAAAACCAAAAGCAAAGGCCAGCTGGAAATCACCTACAACAGCCTTGATGAACTGGAAGGCATACTCTCAAAAATTCAATAGAGCCATCAGTGGCATGACTTTCATCAGGCTAAAATAGCCAAAATGTGATCTGCGCCCGCTTTTTGCCTATAGAATTTGCTTATACGTGCATACGCACCTTGACCCACAAGGGTTCAATCTTTATAATCTGCGCGCGCTGACACTGCTACACAGTGCGGGCTGCGAGAACGTTTCTGGACAGCCTCGAGCATTTCAGGGGTCGGCACCGTTTGCTAAATGATTCAAGAAAACAGGCGTTTATAACCATAATTGCCCAGCTGGCGGTGACCTCAATTATCTTCATTTTGATGGTTTTTGTGGAATGGGTAGCGGCTTACTCTGCGCTAGCCGGCGGTTTAATCGCCACGCTAACGACGGCCTGGTTTGCACTAAAGGTGTTTGGCGCAAACAAAAGAAATGAACCAGTAGTTGTACTTAGGACACTCTACTGGGCAGAAATAAATAAGATTTTGTTAACGGGGGCCTTGTTCGTTGCAGCCTTTGTGCTGATTAAGCCCGTAAACGGAGCAGCCTTATTGGCTGTTTATTTTTTGGTATACATGACGCCGCTGGTTGTTGATTACTTCATACAACCAAAAAGAAGGCGTGAAAATTAAGAGAGTAGAACATGTCGGGTGAAGCCCAGACTGCTGGAGAATATATAAAGCACCATTTGCAGAACCTTACCTACGGTAAGTTTCCCGATGGTCATTGGGGTTTGGCCGAGACTGCCGAGCAAGCTAAGGAAATGGGCTTCATGGCGATTCATGTCGATACCATGTTCTGGTCAATTTTCCTCGGCGTAGCCTTTCTCTGGTTATTCAGAAAAGTGGCAAAGACAGCAACCACGGGTGTGCCCGGCGGCCTGCAAAACTTTGTCGAGATGGTGGTTGAGTTTGCCGATGGCAGCGTCAAGGGCGCCTTCAATGGCAGAAACCCGTTTATAGCACCGATGGCGTTGACCATATTTGTATGGATATTTCTGATCAATGCTATGGACCTGATACCGGTTGACTGGTTGCCACTAGCGGCAACCTTCATCGGACAACATGTCTTTGGCATGGATCCGCACCACGTTTACTTTAAGGTGGTGCCTTCTACTGATCCAAACGCCACCTTTGGCATGGCCCTGTCTGTGTTTATGCTGACCCTCTATTACAGCTTTAAAAAGAAAGGCGCGATTGGTTTTGCGAGTGAATTGACTTTGCACCCGTTTAGTTCTGACAACAAAGTGCTGCAACTGGTATTTATCCCGATTAACTTCATGCTCGAATTTGTCGCACTGATTGCCAAACCGCTTTCACTGTCCTTGCGTTTGTACGGCAACATGTTCGCGGGTGAAATGATTTTTATTCTGATCGCGTTGATGTATGGCGGTGGTTGGGCGATTGGCATTTTCGGTGGTTTCCTGCATCTGGGGTGGGCGATATTCCATATCCTGATTATTACCTTGCAGGCATACATCTTTATGGTGTTGACCATTGTGTATATGGATCTGGCTTATCAGGTTCCAGAAGAACATTAGATTTCTCGTCGCCACAAAAAACGTGGCTCTGTCGAAATGACAGCGAGATTGTAACGTGGTTCTGTCGAAATGACAGCGAGATTGTAGAGAATAACCGAGCTGTCATCTCGACCACAGGGAGAGATCTGGTTTTAGGTTTTTGCTTACGATGTTAGGCAGAAAACGAATTTTTGAATTTTATTTTATAGGAGAAAACAATGACTGAAGTACAAGCAACGCTGTACATTGCAGGCGCAATCATGATGGGCCTGGGCGCATTGGGTGCGGCTATTGGTATCGGTGTGTTAGGCGGACGTTTCCTTGAAGGTGCTGCTCGTCAGCCAGAATTGATTCCATTATTACGTGGCCAGTTCTTCCTGATGATGGGCTTGACCGATGCGGTTCCAATGATCGCAGTTGGTGTGGCTTTCTACGTCATCTTCGCTGTTGCCGGAACATAAACAAACGAGACGGAACTAGCGTATGAATATTAATTTAACGCTTATCGGGCAATCGATTACCTTCGCCGTGTTTGTATGGTTTTGCTACGCGTATGTGTGGCCGCCGTTAATCAACGCATTGACTGAGCGCAAGAAACAAATTGCCGATGGTCTGGCCGCTGCCGAGCGCGGACAACACGAACAGGAGCTGGCAGAGAAAAAAGCGACTGAGCGTTTGAAAGATGCAAAAGGCCAGGCTTCTGAAATTCTCGCGCAAGCGCAAAAACGTGCAACAGAAATTGTGGATGAAGCTAAAGACGATGCCAGAACTGAAGCCGAGCGGATTAAATCAGGTGCCGATGCAGAAATTGAACAGGAAGTGAATCGTGCACGCGAACATCTTCGCCAGGAAGTAGTGACACTTGCTATGGCCGGCGCAGAAAAAGTGCTGAAACGCGAAGTTGACGCTACGGCACATGCCAGCACCTTGAACGATTTAGCTGCGCAGCTTAAATAATCACCATGGCCGATTTCACAACGACAGCTCGCCCTTACGCACGCGCGGTTTACCAGCAAGCGATGGAAACGTCTTCTGTTGAAGACTGGGGAGGCGCACTCGAACTCATGGCGGCGGTAGCGATTGATGCTGCGATGGCTGATGTGCTGGATAACCCGCAGTTAGGTCGTGAGCAAAAAGGTGAGTTGTTGCTGAGTGTGATTGGCGACAAGCTCAATGCGCAGCAAGCAAACCTGATCAAATTAATGGCAGAAAACGGTCGCTTAAGAGCCTTACCCGAAGTACGGGATCAGTTTGAAGTTTATCGTTTAGAAGCTGAAGGTAAAATCGACGCCGAAGTGGTATCGGCTTTTCCATTATCTGATGAACAGCAACAAGCCATTGTCGCTACATTAAAAACAAAACTGGGTCGCGAAATAACGCTGACCACGAGTACTGACGAATCGCTAATTGGCGGTGTCGTTATTAAAGCCGGAGATACTATTATCGATGGCTCAATGAAGTCCCAGCTCGAATCGCTGGCACTCACATTGAGCCGTTAATGAGGAAAATATAATGCAGTTGAATCCATCTGAAATCAGTGAACTGATTAAATCAAGAATCGAAAACTTCGACGCCACGGTTGAAGCTCGAACCGAAGGCACAGTGGTTAGTCTTAACGACGGCATCTTGCGCATACACGGTTTGGCCGATGCCATGCAGGGCGAGATGATCGAACTTCCCGGCGATACCTTCGCCATGGCGTTGAACCTTGAGCGCGACTCTGTTGGCGCCGTGGTACTTGGTTCTTGCGGCCATTTGTCTGAAGGCGATACCGCAAAATGTACCGGTCGTATTCTTGAAGTGCCTATCGGCGATGAAATGCTAGGTCGTGTGGTTGATGCACTGGGTCGTCCGATTGATGGCAAAGGCCCTATCGAAACAAAACTGACAGCGCCGATTGAAAAAATTGCACCGGGTGTCATTGAACGTAAATCAGTAGACCAGCCTGTGCAAACAGGCCTGAAGTCGATTGACTCCATGGTGCCGATTGGCCGTGGTCAGCGTGAATTGATTATTGGTGATCGCCAGACCGGTAAAACTGCGGTCGCGATTGATGCCATCATCAACCAGACAACCACGGGTGTTAAATGTATTTATGTAGCGATTGGTCAAAAAGCATCAACCGTTGCCAACATCGTTCGTAAACTGGAAGAACATGGCGCGATGGAGCACACCATTATTGTTGCGGCTTCTGCTGCTGAATCGGCTGCGATGCAATACATTGCGCCTTATTCAGGTTGCAGCATGGGTGAGTACTTCCGTGACCGTGGTCAGGATGCGCTGATTGTTTATGATGATTTAACTAAACAGGCGTGGGCGTATCGTCAGGTTTCATTGTTACTGCGCCGTCCGCCAGGTCGTGAAGCTTACCCAGGTGACGTGTTCTATTTGCATTCACGTTTGCTGGAGCGCGCATCACGCGTTAACGCAGAATACGTTGAAGAATTTACAAAAGGCGAAGTCAAAGGCAAGACGGGCTCATTAACCGCTTTACCGATTATTGAAACACAGGACGGTGACGTTTCAGCTTTCGTACCGACTAACGTAATTTCAATTACGGATGGTCAAATTTTCCTTGAGTCTGATTTATTTAACGCGGGTATTCGTCCTGCGATTAACGCCGGTTTATCAGTATCACGCGTAGGTGGTGCAGCACAAACAACCATTATTAAGAAACTCGGTGGTGGTATTCGTTTAGCACTGGCGCAGTACCGTGAGCTTGCAGCATTTGCCCAGTTCGCCTCTGACCTTGATGATGCGACGCGCGCACAGTTAGGCCGTGGTGAACGTGTTACCGAGTTGATGAAACAGGCTCAGTACTCACCACTGTCGGTTGCAGAAATGGCGTTTTCTCTGTACATGGCAAACGAAGGTTATCTGGACGATGTTGATGTGAAAAAAGTGGTTGATTTTGAAACGGCTATGGTGGCGCACATCAAGAGCAATAATGCCGACCTGGTTGCGAAGATTAATGATACCGGTGACTACAACGATGACATTGCAGCTGAAATGAAATCAGCACTGGATGACTTTAAATCGAAGGGCGTTTATTAAGACTAAAAGCATTGGCCGCGAAAGACGCAAAGAACGCAAATGGTTAAAAACATCAACAGCTTTTTTTGCGCCTTTTGCGTTATTCGCGGCAAAAAGTTTTTGAATTAATGTGAGAATGATTAGAGATTAATTATGGCAGGTGCTAAAGAAATACGCAGCAAGATCAGCAGTGTTAAAAACACGCAGAAGATCACCAAGGCTATGGAAATGGTTGCTGCAAGCAAAATGCGCAAGGCACAGGAGCGCATGAAAGCGGCGCGTCCTTATGCAGAAAAGATTCGCAATGTGTTAGCACATTTGGCGCAGGCGCACAGTGAGTACAAACACTCTTACTTAAGTGAGCGCGAAGAAGTTAAGCGCGTTGGCTATATCGTGGTTTCATCGGATCGTGGTCTTTGTGGCGGCTTGAACACAAACATGTTTAAAGCTGCAGTGTTACAAATGGCCGAGTGGGATGAAAAAGGTGTTGAAGTTGATGTTTGTGCGATTGGTAAAAAATCGATTAGTTTCTTCAGTCGTTTCAAAGCCAAAGTAATTTCAGAAGCTAGTCAATTAGGCGATACACCCAGCCTCGAAGAATTAATTGGCGCGGTTAAAGTTATGCTGGATGCTTATGACGAAGGCAAGATTGATCGTCTGTATCTGGTTTATAACGAATTTGTAAACACCATGACACAAACGCCGCGCGTTCATCAATTAATACCTGCTAGCGGTATTGTTGATAAAGAATTAACCCATCACTGGGATTACATTTATGAGCCCGATTCCAAACCAGTTATTGATGGCTTGATGTTACGGTTTATTGAGTCACAGGTTTACAGTGGCGTGATTGAAAACATAGCCAGTGAAATGTCAGCACGCATGTTAGCAATGAAGAGCGCAACAGATAATGCGGGCGACATTATTAAAGAACTACAAACTATATACAACAAGGCACGGCAGGCATCTATTACTCAGGAAATTTCCGAAATCGTTAGTGGCGCCGCCGCGGTTTAAAAATTTTAGCCGCAAAGAATGCAAAAAGGCTGGATATCAGGATAATTTTATAGCAGTTATTTTTTTGCGCATTTGGCGTAATTTGCGGCAAAAGGTTTTGTGTTATTAGTAACGTGCAGAATTACGTTACATGACAACTTAAGAATTTAAATTTAGTAATGAGGAAACAACAATGAGCACCGGAAACGTAGTTGAAATTATCGGCGCGGTTATCGACGTCGAATTTCCACGGGACTCCATTCCCAAAGTCTACGACGCACTTAAGCTCGACGAGACTGGTCTAACCATGGAAGTACAATCTCAGTTAGGCGATGGCGTAGTTCGTGCCATTGCAATGGGTGCGACCGAAGGTTTGCGTCGTGGAATGGAAGTTAAGAATACGGGTGATGCTATTCGTGTACCTGTCGGCCCTAAAACCCTGGGCCGCATTATGGATGTGCTGGGCAATCCTATTGATAACCAGGGCGATATCGGTCACGACGAGGACATGCCGATTCATCGTAAACCGCCTAAATTCGAAGAGCAGTCACCAGCGACTGAAATTCTTGAAACCGGTATTAAAGTCATCGATCTGGTTATGCCTATCGCGAAAGGCGGTAAAATTGGTTTGTTCGGTGGGGCGGGCGTAGGTAAAACCGTAACATTGATGGAGTTGATTCGTAACATCGCCGTTGAGCACAGTGGTTTCTCTGTATTTGCGGGTGTGGGTGAACGTACTCGTGAGGGAAATGATTTCTATTACGAAATGCAGGAAGGTGGTGTACTCGATAAAGTCGCACTGGTTTACGGTCAGATGAATGAGCCTCCGGGTAACCGTCTTCGCGTAGCCTTAACCGGTTTAACCATGGCGGAATATTTCCGTGATCAGGGCAGTGACGTATTGATGTTTATCGACAATATCTATCGTTACACATTGGCGGGAACAGAAGTATCAGCGTTGCTTGGCCGCATGCCTTCAGCGGTGGGTTACCAGCCTACTCTTGCGGAAGAAATGGGTGTACTTCAAGAACGTATTACTTCTACAAAGACAGGTTCGATTACATCATTTCAGGCGGTCTATGTGCCTGCGGACGATTTGACGGATCCCTCTCCGGCAACAACATTTGCCCATCTGGATGCAACCCTCGTGTTGTCGCGTCAG
Source organism: Gammaproteobacteria bacterium (assembly GCA_003229115.1). GTDB lineage: Bacteria > Pseudomonadota > Gammaproteobacteria > SZUA-229 > SZUA-229 > SZUA-116. The sequence goes on from QIHT01000215.1 coordinate 13,241, forward strand.
GTTGCAGAGTTAGGTATTTACCCTGCGGTGGATCCTCTGGATTCCAGCTCACGTATTCTTGATCCGCTGGTTATTGGTAATGAGCATTATGATATCGCTCGTGGCGTGCAGGGTTTATTGCAACGTTATAAAGAACTAAAAGACATTATTGCAATTTTGGGCATGGATGAATTATCGGATGAAGATAAACAAGCTGTAGCACGCGCTCGTAAGATCCAACGTTTCCTGTCACAGCCTTTCTTCGTGGCAGAAATATTTACCGGTGCACCGGGTAAGTACGTCTCATTGAAAGACAATCTTGCCGCGTTCAAGGCTATTCTTGATGGCGAGCACGATGATCTGCCAGAACAGGCGTTCTATATGGTTGGCGGCATTGAAGAAGCTGTCGAAAAAGCCAAGAGCATGCAGTAGTCACATAAAGCGGACATTTTATTATGGCAATGACAATGCATGTGGACATCGTAAGTGCTGAGGTAGAAATCTACTCAGGCACGGTGACGGAAGTCTACGTACCCGCAGAAATGGGCGAAGTGGGCATCATGGCGCACCACGCGCCCTTGATTACAAAGATGAAACCCGGTGAAGTACGCGTAGTGACAGATGGTGGTTCGACGGAGTCATTTTTTGTCAGTGGCGGTATTCTTGAAGTGCAGCCTCACGTTGTTACTATTTTATCTGATACCGCGTTGCGCGCTGCCGATCTCGACGAAGCCGCTGCGCTTGAAGCCAAAGCCCGGGCTGAGGCAGCTATGTCAGATAAAAAGACCGATTATGATTATGCGCATGCCAAGGCAGAACTGATTGAGGCGGTGGCTCAGCTCGAGACCATCAACAAGTTACGGAAGAGAAAATAAGTTACAGTGAGTAACATTTTAGCGAATAAGCTAAACTAGTAAGGTCGGTTATGCCGGCCTTTTTTATGTGAAAGCGTTTTTAGCCGCGAATGACGCAAAAGAAAATTAGGGCAAAACTATTTAAGGTATAACAAGTGTGAATATATCCGTCATCATATTAGCTGCTGGTCAGGGAACACGCATGAAGTCTTCCCTTCCCAAAGTCATGCACCAACTAGCAGGCCTGCCCATGCTGGAGCGGGTGTATCTTCGCAGTCAGGAAGTTGGTGCAACGGACATACACATTGTTTATGGTCATGGCGGAGAGCACCTGCGTGAATATTGCGCGGCATTCGATGTTAACTGGGCACATCAGCAGGAGCAGTTAGGCACGGCGCACGCTGTGCAGCAAGCCAGTCCGGATATTAATGATAATAATATCGCGCTTGTACTTTACGGAGATGTGCCGCTCATCAAATCCGAGACACTCAGAACCCTGGTGGCCAGTGTAAAGGATAATAATATTGCATTGCTTACGGTTAATCTCGAAGACCCGACAGGATACGGCCGTATCGTAAGAGACAACGAAAAAGTCGTTGCTATCGTTGAGCACAAAGATGCCAGCGAACAACAAAAAGAAATCGATGAAGTAAATACGGGCATACTTGCGGTGCGAGCCGGATATTTGAATGAATGTCTGGCAAAGATTGATAACAATAATTCGCAGGGTGAATATTATTTAACCGATGTTATCGCGATGGCCGTTGCCGATGGCAATCGGGTGAAAACAACACAACCACAAAACACTTACGAGGTGGAAGGTGTGAATGATATAAATCAATTAGCAACACTCGAACGAATACATCAACTGGAGACGGCGAGAGCTATTATGGCTGACGGAGTCGGTATTGCTGATCCAGCGCGAATCGACGTTCGAGGTGAGTTAAACATTGGCAGTGATTCATTTATCGATATTAACTGTATTTTTGAAGGTGTTGTTAATATTGGAAAAGGCGTAAAAATAGGCGCGGGATGTATTATAAAAAATAGCAGCATTGCCAATGACTGTATTATTAAGCCTTATTCAGTGATAGAGGATGCCATCATCGATAACAAGGTTGAAGTCGGCCCGTTTGCACGACTTCGTCCCGGAACACACTTAAAGGAAGAAAGTCGAGTGGGTAATTTTGTAGAGATTAAAAAAAGCGAACTGGGTAAAGGTAGCAAAGCGAGTCACCTGACTTATCTTGGTGATGCAGAAGTTGGTAGTGGAGTAAACATTGGCGCGGGTACCATCACCTGCAACTACGATGGAGCTAACAAGCATAAAACAATCATCAAGGACGGGGCTTTTATTGGTTCAACCTCACAACTGGTCGCTCCGGTTGTCATCGGCAAAAATGCAACCATTGGTGCGGGTTCAACCATTACCCGGGATGCAGAAGATGATGCGCTAACCTTAACGCGCTCTGCTCAAAAAACGGTGAAAGGCTGGCAAAGGCCAAAGAAGTAATATGACTAAAGAGAGCCTCAAATGACCCCTCTCATGGTTTGAGAAACACCGGATTTAAGCAAAACCATCAAAATTTGTACAAAAAGTGACCTCATTTGTTGATTCGTTTATAAGTTATTGTTAATTAACGAATATTCAGAATGTTTTTATCGTAATAAGAGGCATTTTGATTGGATATATTCGCCGTAGAACACTAAAATGTGCCTCCTTATCATGATACGACAATGAAACAGGAGTAGATTTTGGCGACTGTTATGAGAAACGAGCAAGGTGTCTATGTACGTCCCGAAAGAAGAGCGGTTGATGACCGTCAGGTTGTGCTTCAGCACATTTGCCTGCAGTTATCGGCGCTAGGCCACAAGTGTCAGCTGAGTTCAGATCAGGCCTATCTCTCTGTTGCAGACAGCCTGCTCAAAAATTATTCAGAGCATCGTCGTCTGCTCTCGGAATATCGCTGTCCAGCGGACCAGCGTATTCAGGACTTCCTGAACGACTACCTTAAACGTAACGATGTCGATCAAACCATCAATTTGCCGGGTGAAACCTTTGTTCTTAATGAAGCGGGTTTAGCCAGGGAATTGTCGCTGCCACTGGATAAAAGCGAATACCAGTCAGATCAACTGAAATCCTATCGTGTGCTTCAGGGTGTTCTGCACAATCCAAAACATGATCGCAGAACGACAGCAGGCGTATTTCACATCGTCGAAGGTGGGCTGCCCATACCGGCGGATAAAAAAGCCGTACCTGTCGATGTTTATGCCAATCTGTTGCAGGTAGCACTGGATCCACCCACCGAATTAATGAGCCTGCCCATCGCTGAAGGCCTGGCGGATCCGGTTGACCTGTGGGTGTCATTATTGCTGAGACCTGTGGTGCGACCTGCAGTGGGGAATGTATTACCCGAGAAAAGTCTTGAGACCCGATTTTTTGCGCCCGGTGGTCTTACCGCAAACCTCGATTTTGTTGAATCTATTTTCGGTAATGGCGGCGATCCTTTCCTTATGGAGAATGATGCTGCGCTCGACATTGATCACTGGACGGGTCATACCGGTTGCGTGATTCTTGCGCCACACTTAATCAAGCTAAGTAAAAAGGCATTAGGCTTGCCGCATTACGACAAAGCGACGGAGCGTCAGCGCAAAGATGGTATGTGCTGGAAAGACGGCGATGAACTTTATAACGAAGGCCAGGCCTTCAAAGTGGTTTGTCGTGACATGAACGGTGTCATTGTGACGGTCATTGCTGATAACTATTTTGGTTACAGTAAAAAAGAAATAAAATCACAGATTAGTTACTCGGCGAATCTGTTTGGTGGTGTTGAAGAAGAGCACGCAGGTGGCGCAGTAGCTTTCCCGCGGTTTAATTTAGGCGAAAGTTATTTGCCCAAGATTGAAAAAGACATGATCGAGCACACCTTTAAAAGATTATGCCGACAACTCGATGGTGACATTGATGTTCAGGAAGAAGGCTATGCTATCGATAAAAACTATAGCAACATTTGTTACATTCCGGAAAACGCACAAATAGATATGCAGCAACAGAGCATTAGCTGGAAAGTCGGTAGCAAGTCCAGACAAATGAAACTGTTAGCCAAACACACTTATATTTATCCCAGTGGTTTCAGAGTGCATATGCAGAAACATCCGCAGGCACCTAGCTGGCGATTGATCGGTACTTTAGGCGAAGGAACTTTTTGCCATAAACCCAGCACAGTTTCTGGTGGCGGTAAATCAGAAATTTCAAAGTCTATTCAGGATTCGATGATTTCAGGCCCGATTTATGTGGGTAACTTCGAAAACGATTTCAATCAGGTTGAGGCTATATTCAATCGTGATTATTCAGATCGCCATAGTACACGGCAAGACAGAGACGCGCGTTCATTGCTGGATCCTGAACGAAGCCTGGGTTCGGTTATCCGCCTGTTAACTCCGTCAACCACGGATTATGCAGAAGAATATAATCAATGGCTGGGTACAGTGTCACAAAAAATACTGGCCCTGGTGTTTTTGATTAAACGTTTCTATAAACAGGAATGGGGTAATAACTGGCGTACGCATTTTTCTGTTGATGAAGTGAATGGTAAGCCGGGTCATGAACTGAAATATGACGGCCGGAAATTAATAACCAGTTACCTTCGTGTGGGCACACATAGTGATGGCACCTGGCGCATATATAAGTTACGACAGGATTTTGTCGCAGCGATTAAAGTACAAACAGAAGACGATATTTCTGCTTCCACGGTAGTCCCCGTAGAATATGTTAAAGGTTTGATTAACACGAGATATAGCCACCCCAGCATAAAGCTGGTTTCAAATTGCGAAAGAAGACTGTTTCAACGTCCAGATGATGCAGTAAATCGTGGGCTAGATAAACAAACCGAGGCCGATCTTGGTGGCAATGATAATTTCATCTCTAACTTTGAGCCGTTAACTGGCAAGGATGCGCGAGAGCTGGTCGAAGATTCAGTCGGTTTTCAGGACTATTCCGAGCCTATGCAGAAATTGATCAGGCAAGCGGCAGGCAACGGTCAGGATGATTATTTTGTTTCATCAGCACATCCCAGGCTGGTGGATGGAAAACCCAGCGCGAATGTTCGTTATTTACAACTACGTCCCGACCTGGCTGACCCACGTAACCTGTATCTGGGTGTTATGGGCACACGTTTATCTCGCGGTTTATCATCTAAAGACCCGCTTTATTTCCCGGTTAATGCGGTGTTACAGGGGCGTCGCAACAATCCTGCAGATAAAAAAGCCGGTATTCGCCCGCTGGCCGTGTACAACCCGATTCATTATCAGGAATTGCCCGAACTGTTTATGGATGTGATATGCAGTTTGACTGGTAAGTCACCTTCCACCACCGGCGCAGGTTCAGAGGGCGCGCTTACCAAAGGCCCGTTTAACGCATTATCTACCACGGCGGATCTGAATAACGCACTGGTTTCTTTTATGTTGTGCGGATACGCTGGTTTTTCCAGCGCGGCCGGTTACATTGGTTCACGTCGAAGAGTAGACCACGACATCAGCATGTTGATCCCGGAAATATGGTGTCGTTTGCCAGTCAGCCAGCGTGACCCCGAATACCTTATTAAAAATAAACATCTGGAAAAACTTGAAGATTTTGAGTATGAAGGTGCAACGATTCATGCCAGTCGACTGGGTTATCGCATTACAGAAAAATTTGTACACACTTTTTTCGGAAAAGTATTTGACAGTCCTACCGTGGTTTTCGACGAAGCCATGTTAAAACCTGAAACGCAGAATATGGAAGAGTATGTTGATGGTATCAACAATATTACCGAAGCCCAGCAAAAGGTAGCACAAGCTTATTTCGATGATGCTTCAGTTAATGATGCCTGTCCTCCACTTCAGGCCTTGTTACACATTATGGCAAAAGGTAATTATGAAGGTAAGACGGTTGATGACCCCGCTATTCGTCAACTGTTTACGCGCGAATATTTAATGGAAAGCGAATGGTATAAAGAGCGCCTGGTTATCAAGCAACAACGTGATGCTGAACTCTGGGCCATGAATCGTGATTATGTCGAGCGCAAGATGGATGAGACATCAGAAGCCGACACGGAAAAGTGGGCGGACTTGCAGGAGCGAATAGAAAACGCCGAGCAAATGCTGGACTGGGTAACCAGTGACAGTTATTTTGAAAGATTAATAGGCACTATCGGAACTGACTGGATTCATAAAGAAGCATAAGCTTTTTTTGCCGCGAAGGGCGCAAAAAGCGCAAAGGAAAACAAAATCTTTTTTGTAGGCTGGAATAAGCGATAGCGTTTCCGGCAATCTGATTATTGTATCAGTCTGTAACGTTTCTTATGCAATCCTGTAATTGTTATTAAAAAATAATGCGTAGTGTTTTTTTCGCGCTTTTTGCGCCCTTCGCGGCAAATAATTGTTTTTTTGTGTGACCTCTCTATAGTTTATCGCTGTGCCCACTCACGATCCGCTTTTTCGATAATACCCTGATCGATATTAGCGACAAAATCATTTTTTGCGCCTTCATCAAAAAACAAATATAACTTACCTTTCTCGATGTGCCAGACCTCGGGATTAATGTCAGCGGTGAATCCAGAGGCTACCGCAGTTGCACAGTAACCCCCGTATTGAGGTTGATACTTATCCGGAAAAGTTTTGAACATCAATTTGTTTTCTTCTGTCGAGAAGTACCAGATCGTGTCGTTGATTCGAAGGCCCCTGGTGCGATCCCCCTGAGCTATATTTTTGTCGTGAAAATAGGAAACGGCGTCATAACCTTTTAATGCAAGGCTTGAATTTTCATTGACAGGACCGAGCAGCTGCCATGAAAGTGGTGAAACTTTCATGGCATAAAACAGCGCAAAAGGTGTGAGCAACACAAGCACACCAATAAACAGCAATATTATTTTTACAGGGGAGCTCATGCAGTAAGGCCTGATGTAGTTGATGAAGGATCGAAATCTCATTATGCAATGCAATGGCATGTAGTTAAAGCGTTGAGTGATTGACAAAAACAGGCCTCTATATTAGAATATGCTAATATATAATTCTGATTACCGAGAGGTTTTTTTGGCAAATTTACGCAAGGTTTTTTATACCAGCGTGATGCTGGTATTAGTATTTACTGCGCCTGTAGCCAAAGCTATGGAGGCAGAGCTGTGCTCGCGTTTTGAAAACCTGAAAATCGACCAATCACTGATTGCCAGCATGCTACAGGCTGCCGAGGACGGTTATTTATACCAGATAAAGCCCAATAGCTCGCAGATGGGTTTCCGTGTAAGCAGCCCCATTGGGCTGGTCACAGGTAACTTCCAGAAGTTTCAGGGTGGAATGGCGCTGCAAGGGTTGAACAACCAGACATTAGTATCAATCGACACGAATAGCCTGGTGATTAACGGCTTGCCACTTGAGAAATTGTTAAAGAGCGGCGAGTTTTTTGATGTTAAAAACTTTCCTGACATGTTGTTCATCAGTTCGAGTTTTGAGTGGTTGAGTAACACCAAAGGTGTACTCAAAGGTGAGTTGAGTATGCACGGCATAACAAAACCGGTAGCATTTTATGTTGAAATTAACGAGGTTGATGGTGAGCTGGGCGACTCGGATACGATTACCGTAGAAGCAATGACTACAATACAGCGTTCAGAATTTGGTATGCATACGCTTTTATCAATGGTGAGTGACAAGATCCATTTGTTTATGAGTATAGAGGCCGAAAGGTACAGGCCTTTATAGACGTTGTTGTGTTAGGTTGTTTGTCGGTAATAATGGTAAAGGGATAATGAAAGCTGGCAACAATAGTTATCTAACGAGCTGTTTGTTAATTTCCTCACGTTTTTCAGCGCCTTCAAGTAATTCAATTAAGGTCAGGGCAAAATCTATAGCTGTGCCAGGACCACGAGACGTGACCACCTTGCCATCGACTTCCACTGCTGAAGAGGTAATTTCAATAGTGTCATTACTAACAGCTTCAAGCACTCCCGGATAGCCGGTCGCTTTTTTATTATTAAGGATGCCGGCAGCAGCAAGTGCTTGTGGTGCAGCGCAAATGGCGCCGATAAATTTATCACGCTGGGCATGTTGTTTTAGTAATGCCTGCACTCGTTCATCATCACGCAGGTGATTAGCGCCCGGTAAACCCCCCGGCAGAACAACCAGGTCATAGGTTTCATTGAGTATGGCGTCTATGTTGGTATCAGGAATAATACGTGTGCCGCGCGACGCAGTAACGGGCTGGTCATCAAGTCCGACGGTGGTTACATCAATGCCGGCCCGTACCAACAGGTCGGTGATGGTGATAGCTTCGAGTTCTTCACATCCCTGCGCAAGCGGTACCAGTGCACGTGACATTCGTTTTTCTCCCATGCAAGCTAATCAGTTTAGAAACGGGTACAAGCTCAATATTATGTTTTTCGAGTTCTTGCAGGTGTTCTTTTATAAATGCAATCGTGGTTGGATATGGATGAGCAATTGCAATCGCGTAGCCTCGTTTGTTGGCAATTTGTATAAAACGGGCAAATTGTTTTTTTATGGTTTCAGGTTTGGGGTCCGGATCCAGGAAAACATCGCGAATCAGATTGGGAACCTGGTGTGCAGTAGCGAAGTGCGCGGCGACTGACTTGCTGCTGGTAAGGCTGTCAACAAAATACAAATCATCCTGCCTGGATATCTCTTGCATAAGCCAGTCCATGTGTCCGGGGTGGCGGGTTAACAGGCTGCCCATGTGGTTATTGATTCCACGAACGTAGGGAACCGAAGCCAGGTTGGTTTTTAACTGTTGTACAAACGCGTTGCGTGACATATGAAGATCAAGCGTTCCGGGTGAATACGGGTGATGTTCAACCGACTGCAAAGGCAGGTGTAACATAACCTCCTTCTGGTTATGGTGAGCCATGGTTGCGAGTTTTTTTGCAAAGTCTGTTTGTGGCAGGAAGGCCAGTGTCAGAGGCGCGGGAAAATCAATCAGGGCCTGTCCGTGCTCATAGTTATTACCCAGGTCATCAATAATGATGCTGACAAGTTTTGCGGAGTAAACCAGCGATGTGCTACTGGCAAGCAGCAGTAAGAAAAAAGTTGTTAAGATTCTCTTATGTGTTTTGCCCGTGCGACTTTCCATTCAATCGGGCATACTCAGGACTTGTGGCTGAGGATGGTTAATCCTTTGAGTAATACAAGCGCTTCATGGAGCTGGTAGTCATCCGAGGCTAACACCTTTTTATTTTTTTCAGAATCAGCCTTAGCCTGGGCTTCTTTCTGGATTTCTTCATCAGTTTTATCCGGGTTGCTGATGTGTCCGCCTAGATCAGATTCTTTGATTCGTGAAATGGGTTCTTTTTTTGTTTCAGTTACCGTAAATTTATCAAGAAGAATATCAGGTGTTATGCCTTCACCCTGAATGGAACGACCTGATGGAGTGAAGTAGCGAGCCGTAGTAATCTTGACTGCACCACCACTGCGTAGTTCCTGAATAGTTTGCACTGAACCTTTACCGAAAGATTTTGATCCCATGACAACGGCCCTATTATGATCCTGCAATGCGCCGGCAACAATTTCAGACGCAGACGCGGAGCCGCCATTAATCAAAACAACTATAGGCGCACCATTTAATATATCACCGGGTTTTGCGTTGAATTCAAAATGCGAATTTTCAATGCGGCCTTCGGTATAAACCAGCTTGCCCTTGTTAATGAACAGGTCAGATACATCTGCAGCAGCGTTGAGCACGCCGCCCGGGTTGTTGCGCAGATCGAGTACCAGGCCTTTTAACTCATCGCCGTACTCTTTTTTAAGATCGTTAATCGCCTGCAGCAGATCTCTGGGAGTTTTCGACTGGAAATTACTGACTCGAACATATCCGTAACCCGGATCAAGCATCCGATTTTTTACGCTCTTAACTTTGATGATGTCACGCGTCACCCCAATAACCAGTGGTTTGTTTTCGCCTTCGCGAATAATGGTCAGTTTTATATCCGATCCGGGCTCGCCACGCATTATTTTGACGGCAGAATTTAAAGTCATACCTTTCACAGACTGATCATCCAGCCTGATGATCAGGTCGCCAGCTTTTACACCGGCGTAAAAAGCCGGCGTATCATCAATCGGTGAGATCACTTTGACAAAACCATCTTCCATGCCTACCTGTATACCCAGGCCTCCGAACTGACCCGAGGTGCCAATACGCAGTTCTTTGTATTCGTCTGGATTGAGATAAGTTGAATGGGGATCGAGGCCAGTTAGCATGCCTTTGATAGCATTCTCAAGCAGGGTTTTGTCTTCTACATCTTCAACATAATCAGATTTTATACGTGAGAAAATGTCTGAAAAATTGCGCAACTGATCCAGTGGCAAGCCCACAGATTCCGAGTCCTTGGTAGCGAACACATTGCCAGTGATGGAAGCTGAAATACCGACAAAAATGCCTAAGACCAGTACCAGCGCGGTCTTGAATTGTTTACTCATCAAAAAGTGCTCCAGGCCGAAAAGACCAATAACGTTATCTACAGAGTTTAGCTTATTCAGCCGGTATTCTGCGGCTTTCATCAATAATATATCTTAGAGTGCCAGGATGTCGGCATGTTCCGATAAAAGGCCATGAAATGACGTTTTTACGGTGATTTAGCGAGCGGCTGAGTGCTGCACGGAGCGGGAGCACCAGCGATAAGGGTCGATAGTCTTGCCGCGAGAGCGGATCTCGAAATATAGACCTGATGACGGTTGTCCACCACTGTCGCCGACACTGGCAATAACCTCACCCGCAGAAACCCAGTCGCCTGCCTGCTTGAACAGAGATTCACTATGTCCGTAAAGACTCATGAAGCCCTCTCCGTGGTCAATGATGGTGATGAAGCCGAAGCCCTGTAGCCAGTCAGCAAAAGCCACGCGGCCATGGCTTACTGCACGTATTGGTACGCCGTAGGAGGCACCGATCAAGACGCCTTTCCACTTCAGGTCTCCCCTGTTTTTAGTCTGGCCATAGCGTGCCAGAAATGGGCCCTGAACTGGCCAGGGCAAGCGCCCCTTTTGTTGGCCAAAGGGCGTTTGCTCCCCGGGCGCAGCGGGTATATCGGCGAGCAGCTCGCCTAATGACATTAACAGGTCTTCAATTCTGCCACGGCTGGATTCAAGGTCAGCCAGGGTTTGTTGCTGATTATTGATTTTTCTATCCAGCTGCGCAAGTAACTGGTTTCTTTTAAGCCGTTGTTTTTGCAGGTTCCTTTTCTGTTTTTTGCGTTTTGTGAGGGCTGTATTTTGAGAACTAAGTGCAGAAGAGAGCTCATTCTCTTTTTTGTGCCGGGTTTCTATAGATTGTATGAAATTCGAAATCTCTCTTTCCCTGGCTCGATTGAGATAATCGAAATAAATCTGTATTCGCCCTGTTTCGCTGGAGTCCTGCTGATTTAACAACATTTTGAGATGTTGCTGTGATCCCAGCGCATAAGCGGCACGTATCTGGTCTGCCAGCGTCGCTCTTTGTTGGCGGAGCAGTCTGGAGAGGGCAGCAAGGTCCTTTTTAAGCTGCCCGATTTGACCATTGAGCTTGCGGATTTTGTATTCGGTGGATTTAAGAGCCCTGGAGTTCTTACTGATCTCGCTTTCCAGTTTTTTCAGGTCTGTCAGCAAATGGCTTTTGCGGCTGCGGGTATTTTTCAGGTGTTGATGGACTTTTTTTATGCTTTTTTGCAGACGTTCAAGCTTATTCTGGTAGCCCGAAGCATCGGTTGGCTCAGTGGCCAGGCTGTTGAGCGGGTAAATCGTAGCAAATAACAGGAGGGAAACCAGACCCAGGCAGGCCTTTCTATTGAAAAACATGGACTTAGAATAGCATTACACAGAGGGGGTGATGGTCGGCTAGCACCTTAAAATGACAAATTTTTTCTGATTCAGTAATTTCTCTACTTTTTTTAAAAAAAATGTGTATCATAGTATTGGCTTTTAATTATATAGTTATAGATAAAACAAAGAGGGTTTCGTCGCACATGGTTGCAAGTCTAGAAGATCCGTTATTGATGGCGCGTGACGAAGATATTAATCGTGCTTCGCGTTCGCTGAAAGCAATGTCTCACCCGCTTCGTTTAAAAATTCTCTGCACACTCGGCGATAATGAGGTGAGTGTACAGGATATAGTTGAGGCAGTGGGTACGTCACAGAGCAATATCTCACAGCATTTAGCTATTTTGCGCGACAAGGGAATACTCGCTTCCAGAAAGGATGCTAACAAGGTTTTCTACCGTGTTGGCGATACCCGTACACTACGTTTGATAGGCATGATGCAGGAAGTATTCTGCTCGACTGGCCACAACGTTGGCGAATAAGTTATCTGGTTTTTAGCCTGTAAAAAGTAATTACATTCACATCTGAATTTTTGTAGAGCAGTTCTCTGTTATGGAACACCTGTCCGAGTTTATTAGCAATCATCTTTTTCTTTGGGGCGCATTAGTTGCCGTTTTGATTTTGCTTGTTAAGTCTGAAATAGAACATCAAAGTGGTAAATCAAATCAACTGAATCCGATGAATGCTATCCGCATGATGAATAATGAAGATGCACTGGTGCTGGATGTTCGTGAGACCGCAGATTTTGGTAAAGGGCATATCAAGAATGCTAAAAACATGCCTTTCTCCTCATTAAAGGTCAAGCTTAAAGATATTACAAAATACAAGAATGCGGCTGTACTGGCCTACTGTAATACGGGTACGGTTTCTAACAAGGCATGCAAGGTTTTGCAGAATGAGGGCTTCAGTAACGTGCATAATATTGCGGGTGGTATTAACAGTTGGCTGGAAGCAAAGCTACCCACCACAAAAAAATAGTCAATAGACATTAAATTATTATCAGGCTTTATGATTAAAGCCGCAGGTTAACGGGATATTTCAATATGGCAGAAGAAAATAAAAATCAACAGGCAGCAGAACAGCAGTTTGTTATCCAAAAAATCTTTTTAAAAGATGTTTCCTTTGAATCACCCAATGCGCCTGCTGTGTTCAGCGATGATTCTGGCACATGGCAGCCGGAAATCAATGTTCAAATCAATAGCGCTAACCAGAATGTTGGGCAGGATCTTTACGAGGTTGTTTTAACAATTACCGTCACCGCCAAGCAAAACAAAAAAACGGCTTTTCTGGTCGAAGTTAAACAGGCCGGCCTGTTTACCATGAGCGGTTTCCCTGATGAAAACAAAGGTGGCATGTTGGGTGCCTACTGTCCGGAAACATTGTTTCCGTATGCCAGAGAAGTGGTTTCCAACCTGGTGACCAATGGCGGCTTCCCGCAGTTACTGCTGACCCCGGTTAACTTCAATGCCTTGTACGCTCAGCACATGCAGCAACAGCAGGCCGCTACCGCAGATCAGGACACGGCGCACTAGGCATTGAATGGTAGCCAGCTAAAGCCGGTTACTGTACTGGGCGCAGGTTCCTGGGGCTCGGCGCTGGCGATTCATCTTGCCCGAGCCGGGCTACAAATCCGGTTATGGGGCAACGAACCTGATCACATGGTGCGTCTGCAGCAGCAACGTTGTAATCAGCAATTTCTTCCTGATGTCGAGTTCCCTGAATCATTAGAGGTTCATGCAGATCTTGCGCAGTCTCTGCAATCAACAGGCTGGATTTTGCTGGCGATCCCGAGTTACGCGTTTCGCTCCTTTCTTGCTTCGGCCACTGATCTTATTGATACGAAGACGCCCGTAGTCTGGGCCAGTAAAGGACTCGAAGAAGGTACCGGGAAATTATTGCACCAGGTGGTTAGTGAAGAACTGCCACAGTGCTCCCGAATGGCGGTCATTTCAGGGCCGACGTTTGCGGGTGAGGTCGCAAGGAATATGCCGACAGCCATAACCGTCGCTTCTGACTCTGAATCTCTGGCCGATGAAGTCAGCCATTATTTACACCACGGCAATTTTCGCGCTTATACCAGTAATGATGTGACCGGTGTTGAACTGGGTGGCGCATTAAAAAACGTACTGGCGATTGCTTCCGGTGCTGCTGACGGCCTGGGTTTTGGCGCGAATGCGAGGGCGGCTTTGATTACACGCGGCCTTTCCGAGGTGGTGCGCCTGGGCACCACCATGGGGGGCCGCATGGAAACGTTTATGGGTCTGGCCGGTATGGGTGACCTGGTATTAACCTGTACCGATAACCAGTCGCGCAATCGCAGGATGGGACTGATGTTGGCCGAGGGCCTGTCAAAAGAGGAAATACGCGAAAAAATTGGCCAGGAGATTGAGGGTGTTAGAACGGCACGCGAGGTTATGAGTTTGTCAAAGATACATAATGTCGAGTTGCCCATATTCGAACAGGTATATAAAGTGTTGTACGAGGATCTGTCGCCGCAGGAAGCGGTTAAATATTTACTGGAAAGAAAATTAACCAGTGAAGTTTGAATCGCCCGGCTAGTCTGATTGTTAAAAACTTTAAAAGCATTCACCACAGAGGCACAGAGAGCACAGAGGAAAACGTTTTTATTGTTAACTGCGCCGTAGGCGTAGTTAACAATACGAAAACTCTGTGTTCTCTGTGCCTCTGTGGTGAACGCTTTTGACCTGGCTTTGAAAACCATCAATACCCGTTATTTAGCCGTTAACGAAACTAACGATGGAATCTTTAGTAGGGTGGGCATTGCCCACCTTTACCCATGTCGGGCAATGCCCGACCTACGAACTAACAAGAAAAACGTTTCCTCTGTGTTCTCTGTGCCTCTGTGGTGAATGCTTTTGATCTGGTTTTGAAAACCATCTCCATACCCGCTATTTAAGCCAGCCCTTTAAAGCCGATTTGGCGTAACGCTTCGTAAACCACCACCGCGACAGTATTAGACAGGTTCAGGCTCCGGCTTTGCTCAAGCATGGGCAATCGCAGGACATTTTTTGTGGCTAGTGAATCAAGATAAGCCTGTGGCAAGCCCCGTGTTTCCGGGCCGAACACCAGCGTGTCACCCGCTTGATAATCAGCATCACAATAGTTTGTAGTGCCACGGGTAGACAGGGCATAGGTGGTTGAGGCCGGTAAATCTTCCAGTGTGGCGTGTATTTTGACGTCGGCCCATTCATGATAATCCAGCCCGGCACGGCGTAATTTTTTGTCTTCCAGTTCGAAGCCCAGTGGCTCAATTAAATGTAATGAACACCCCGTATTGGCGCATAATCGAATGATATTCCCCGTGTTAGGCGGGATTTCGGGTTGGTAGAGAACGATATTAAACATAAGCGCAGTTTATAGCCTGTCGGTTCGAATCACAGCAAGATTGAAACAGTTCACAGCTTTATCTTCGGCTTTTGCTATATAGTCTATTATTAGTGCAAAACTGCGTTTGCGGGTGCACGCTTAAATGAAAGAAACCTTATTGAAGACTGAACTACAGCCCGATAAGCCGACCCTGTTGCTTGTCGATGATGACCCGTTGATTGCAGAAAGTCTGGGTTTTTTGTTACGCAAGCATTACCAGGTGATTATTGCTGATTCGAGGAGCAAAGCCTTCGAATTACTTTCCACGGAGCAACCTCATCCAGATATTGCCTTGATTGACCTGGGCTTGCCGCCCACGCCCCACAAACCCGATGAAGGTTTTGAGCTGGTTCGGGAGCTCATTGCCCAGCCCGGAGATATGAAAATACTGGTGCTGTCCGGGCAGGATAATGACGTTAATATTCAACATGCATTGAGGCTGGGCGCGGTAGATTTTATTGCTAAACCTGCTGACCCCGAGTTGTTATTGGCGCGTTTGCAGCACCATTTGCGCTTGCGTGAAATCGAACAGCAAAACGACGCGCAGAGCGATTCATTGATTGTTGGCGAAAGTGTTTCGGTGTGTGCGATATTGCAGCAAATAGAGCAATTTGCGGACTCCCCTTTCCCGGTGCTGATCCAGGGTGAGTCAGGAACCGGTAAGGAAATGATTGCAAAAGCTTTGCACGAACACAGCAAGCGAAAATCAGAACCCTACATGGCGATTAATTGCGCGGCTATCGCACCGGAACTGCTTGAAGCTCAGCTGTTTGGTCACCGCAAAGGCGCTTTTACCGGCGCTAACCAGGAGCACAAAGGTTTCTTCATTGAGGTTGGGCAGGGCACCTTATTACTGGATGAAATTGGCGAATTGCCATTGGCGCTTCAGGGTAAGTTATTACGGGTTATTGAAAATGGCGAATTCTATCGTGTTGGTGATACCCAGCAATTAAAGTCGCGTGCACGGATTATTGCTGCAACCAACAAAGTACTAAGAGATGAAGTGGCCAGCGGTAATTTTCGTACCGATCTGTACCATCGCCTGAGTATATTAAACATCTCCATGCCAGCGTTGAGAGAGCGAAACGATGACGTTTATCTTTTGTTGAATTACTTCCAGTCAACCTATGCCGATACTGTAGCACCGTTTACACTGGATGACGAAGCGCGCGTGCTGTGGGGTGGTTATGAGTTTCCAGGCAATGTCCGTGAGTTGCGTAATATAGTGATTCGTTTGGGCACGCGTTATCCTGGCAGTCGAATAAGCAAGCAACAGCTGGAAGATGAACTAGAAACACAACTATCAGCGAGTGCGTTAGCTGATACCCGTGAATCATTGAGTGACGATAATATTAAGCAACTGATAAAAGCTTACTGGGAGAGGTTGAAGGCCGTTGCATACGTATCGCACTGGAAATGAACAATAACAATGTCAGTAAAGCGGCGGATGCATTAAATATAAACCGCACAACTTTGTACAGCAGGGTTCAGAAATTGGGGAAACAATAAATGTATCAGGAACACTTTGGCTTAAGCCGGCCTCCGTTCAAGATCACGCCGGATACCAGTCTTTTTTACGAAGGCAATAAACGTGGCGCGGCGCTTGATGCGCTCACCTACGCGATTAATAGTGGCGAAGGCATCATAAAAGTAGTGGGCGAAGTCGGCAGCGGAAAAACCATGCTGTGCAGAATGCTTGAGGTTAGATTGTCCGATAGCATTGATGTTGTATATATTGCCAATCCCAGTTTGTCGCCCGACAATATTCTTCATGTCATTGCGCATGAACTTGAGCTGGGCATTAATAATGACACCAGCAAACTGGATGTTATGCAAAAGTTGCAGGACTATTTGCTGAGCAAACATGCTGATAATCGTCAGGTAGTGCTTTTTGTTGAAGAGGCACAAAGCATGCCGGTGGAAACGCTGGAAGAAATTCGTTTATTGAGCAACCTGGAAACTGAACATAGCAAATTGTTGCAGATGGTTTTGTTCGGCCAGCCGGAACTGGATGACAAGTTGGCGCAACCACATATTCGTCAGTTGAAAGAGCGTATCACGCATTGTTTTTATCTTGATCCGTTTACGCCGCAGGGAACGCTTGAATATCTTAATTTCAGGTTGCGTAATGTAGGTTACCGGGGGCCGGATGTTTTCAATCAAAAAACAGCCAACATGGTCGAAAAATATTCCGGTGGTCTGACCCGACGAATTAATATCCTTGCCGATAAATCCTTGATGGCGTCTTTTTCTGAAGGTGGGCATGAGGTGGCAGCAAAACATGTTCGTGCGGCTGCCATCGACAGTGATTTTGGTCGGAAGCTCAACTTGCGGCCGTGGTTAGCAGGATTTGGCGCAGTCGCCGCGTTAACTATCGCTGTGTGGATGGGAACACTGATTCCCGCTCAGCAGGAAAAGGCTGTTAGCAACGCGCCACTGATGGCTGAAGGCCTGAGATCGAGCGACAAAACAGCTGCTGTTTCTGTGCCCAGAGAAACGGTGAGACAACCCCAGCAAGTGGTCGAAGCGCCCCGGACAGGATCGACCACATTGTTACAGCAAAGACTGGGTGATACAGAACAATGGCTTAGCGATGTGGCCAGTAATCACTACAGTATTCAGCTATTTATGGCGCGGATTGTGGATGACCGGCAAGTTGAGAAATTTCTGCGCAACATTCCCGAAACGCTTGATTTTCAAAAGATTTACATCTATGAAACAGTTATAAACGGCCGTCGAATGTACAGCGTTCTCTACGATGATTACGCCTCGCGACAAATAGCCCGTGCAAAGCTAAACAGCCTGCCCGAAGAGCTACAGGCAAGTCAGCCATTTTTGCGACGTGTTAGCGCATTCCGCAAGGATTCGGTGCGCAATGGTGAGGTGGTTTCAAAGGCGTCAGTTAAAACTGATCTGGCTCTGATGGCATGAAGTAAGTACCTGGTGGATTAATGAGAAAAAAAATAATAAAGGGTTCGGTATTTAGCGCATTATTTGTGCTGGCCGGCTGTGGTGCCAGCAATCCTCCCGAGATGTCTAAAGGTCATCTTGGTATGGATGAAGAAGAGCTCGCATCCATTCCCGAACCCGTCATTCAGGCACCGGTGTTACCTGCACCAGAGCAAAGACCGAACCTTGAAACCTATACTGTCATCGTTAACCAGGTGCCGGTTCGCGAGTTATTGTTTTCGATGGCGAGGGACGCCGAATTAAATCTGGACATCGATAACAAAATCAAAGGCAAGGTGACCATGAATGCCATTGATCAGACTCTGCCACAAATTCTTGAGCGCCTGATGCGCCAGACCGATATTAACTATCGCATGGAAGATGAAACCCTGTTTGTCATGCAGGACAAGCCTTACCTGTATTTTTATGAAGTTAGTTATCTAAATATGTCCCGCATGAGCGAAGGTAGTGTGGAGGTTTCAACAGAAATAAGCTCGACCGGTCGTGGCGCTAGCGGTCGGTCAGGTGGTTCGGGCGGTGGAGGAGGTGGCGGTAGTAAGCGCGGCGGCAACAATTCAAAAACAAAAGTCACCAATTTATCAGGTAACCGATTCTGGCAAACTTTGGCGGTGAACATATCCAACATTATTGGTGAAGAGGTTAAAACCAGCACAGGTGAAAGGATTCAAACCAGCGCGAATATTATTATTAATCGCGAGAGCGGTATGATCGGAGTGCGAGCAACTGCGAAACAACAAAAACAGGTTAGTGAATTTCTGGATAGAGTGGGTGACAGCGCAAAAAGACAGGTGCTGATTGAGGCTACACTGGCTGAAGTGCAGTTAAGTGATCGTTATCAGGCTGGTATCGACTGGGCTTTGATATCAGAGACGAATGCAGCAGGAGATGTTGTTACCAAGGGCGCGGTGCAGAATTTGTTGGGAGGTAACCTTGGTGCCGCACCAGTGTTCTCGCTTAATCTGGCAGGTACCCCGGGGGGTAACGATTTAACAGCCACCTTGAAAGCGCTCGAAACCTTTGGTGATGTAAAAGTGTTATCCAGCCCAAAGATTATGGCGATTAACAACCAGATGGCCATATTAAAGGTTGTTGATAACGAGGTGTATTTCACGATCGACGTTGAAGCTGCTGTAGTAGCAAACTCGGCTAGTATAGCGCCAACAATCGATACAAACGTCAACACCGTACCCGTAGGTTTTGTCATGTCGGTGATGCCTTATATCGATAAAAACGATGTAGTTACATTGCATGTTCGTCCAACTATCTCCCGTATTATAGGCACAGTTCTTGACCCTAACCCCGCCCTGGCAGATGCTGATGTACAAAGTGAAATTCCGGTTATACGGGTTCGAGAAGTAGAATCTGTACTTACGGTCAATAGTGGTGATACCGCCGTGATAGGTGGTTTGATGCAGGATCAGATTATTAAAAACAACTCAGGTGTGCCAATTCTTTCAAGTATCCCGCTTATTGGTGCGTTATTTTCCTACACAGACGAAGAATATATAAAGTCAGAACTGGTTATTTTTATACGCCCGGTTGTGATACATGACGCCAGTCTTACCGGTGACCTGAAAGACTTCAGACAATATCTGATGGAAGATTTTGATGCCAGTGCCGGCAAAAGTGAGTAGGCGAAAGTTCCATGAGCCTGTTACTCGATGCATTGAAAAAAGCCGCAAAGGAAAAGCAGCAAGCAAGTTCCGCTGATAGTAGTACAGCGCAGAATTCTGTTAGTAATAAAGATGAAATAGAACTTTCACTGGATGAGGCGGTAGCTGCTGAGCAGCAACGCCCCCAACCTGATTCATCACAAACAGAAGAGCTTTCAATAGAATCTGTTCCGCAACTTAAAAAAACCAGTGCGACAACCTCGACTGTATCCGATGAAGCGCTTCATCTGGTTTACAAAACCAACAAACAATTTCGACGCAAACAAAAAATGATCTGGGGTAGCATTCTGGCCAGTGCCTTATTTGTATTGATTCTTGGCGGTGCATATTATTACTACGTGATGCTGGAAGAAGTAGAATCGTTAGAGCGCAAGCATGAAATTACTATGCGATTGTTTAAGTCAAAAGCTATTGATAACGATAAAAAAATACCGGCTATGGCAAATTCCGTGCAACACATGCAGCAGGTTGCAGTTAACGAAAACACCTCGAAAGCCAAAACTATTATGCCGCAAACTAAAAGAGCAACAGGCTCAAATAGCTCTGCTGGTGTTTTCTCAATTCGGCGAACAGAAAAGCGCAATCCTGTGAGCGTATTATTAAACAGAGGTTGGCATGCTTATGGTAATACAGACTATGTCGTCGCGGCTGATGCTTACAATCAGGTATTGGAACGAGAGCCAAACAACAGAGATGCACTATTAGGTGTAGCGGCTATTGCCGTAAAACAGGGTGATAATGAGCAGGCTCGGTCTGCGTACAAAAAATTGTTGCGACTGGATCCTCGTGATCAGATTGCAGTGGCTGCAATGAGTAATCTTGATGAATTGTCTCCTGACAAGCTGGGCGAAACCCGGCTTAAGTTTATGCTTCAGCAACAGCCTGATGCTGCACACCTGCATTTTGCTTTAGGTAATCATTATGCAAAACAATCAAGATGGCCTGAAGCGCAGGGCGAGTATTTTAGTGCCTGGCAAGGTAGTAGTGAAAATGCAGATTATGCGTTTAACCTGGCTGTAAGTCTTGATCAGTTAGGTAAACAGGATGAGGCAAAACGTTTTTACGAAAAAAGCCTGAACCTGTCGGCAGGAAAAAACATCAGTTTTTCAGTCGAAATTGTTAAAGATCGTTTAAGCAAGATTGCAGCGAGACAGGAATAATGAACGCGTCTGCAAAAGCCAAAAAAAGACAAAAACTGGGAGAGCAGTTAGTCAAAAAAGGTCTGGTGACAATTGACCAGATTGATATTGCGATTACCGAGCAGAAGAAAGGCAAAGGCCTGATCGGAGAAATACTGGTAGAGCTGGGTTTTGTTTCCGAGTCGGTGATGCGAGATGTGCTCAGCCAGGTTTTAGGGCTCGGCAGTATCGATTTAAATGAAGTCGTGCCAGACGCAACGGCGCTTGAACTTGTTCCCAAAGAGGCGGCGGAAAGACACGTCGTCGTTCCGGTTAGTTATGATGCAGATGCCCAGCAATTGAAACTGGGCATGAAAAACGCTTCGGATCTTCAGGCGCTTGACCGTATCCATGCACTGGTTGGACGCAAGGTCGACATTATTCCCTTGTTGGCCGGCGAAGGCGAAATAAAAAAAGCCATCGACCAGTTTTATGGTTATGAGCTTTCGGTTGATGGCATTCTGCACGAAATAGAAACCGGAGAAATTGACTATCAGAGTCTGGATGCCATCGAGGATGAGTATAGCCAGCCATTGGTCAGGTTGGTTGATGCAATACTGGCCGACGCGGTAAAAAGGGAAGCTTCGGACATTCACTTTGAACCTGAAGAAGGTTTTTT
The DNA here is from genome assembly GCA_003229115.1 of Gammaproteobacteria bacterium. Classification (GTDB taxonomy): domain Bacteria; phylum Pseudomonadota; class Gammaproteobacteria; order SZUA-229; family SZUA-229; genus SZUA-116. The sequence continues at coordinate 34,731 of QIHT01000215.1, forward strand.
GAGATTGCGTTACCGTATTGATGGTGTAATGCGACAGATTCGCAGCTTACATAAAGATTACTGGTCAGCCATTGTTGTGCGCCTTAAAGTCATGTCGAAAATGAATATTGCTGAAACACGTATCCCGCAGGATGGAAGATTAAGCCTTCAGGTACAGGGGCACAGGGTTGACTTTCGTGTGTCATCGCAACCGACAACACACGGAGAAAATATTGTTTTACGTGTACTTGATCGCGCCAAGGGCATTGTTGATATGGAATCGCTGGGTCTGCACGAAGAAACACTTAGTATTCTCAAATTAATGATGGCGCGTCCCGAGGGAATCATTCTTGTTACTGGTCCGACCGGTAGTGGTAAAACGACCACCCTGTACTCCATGTTGAATTACGTGAAGTCCGAACAGGTCAACATCATGACACTGGAAGATCCGGTTGAGTATCCGGTTGATATGATCAGGCAGACATCCATCAATGAAGTGGCAAGAATGGATTTTGCCAACGGAATTCGATCCATGATGCGCCAGGATCCGGATATTATTCTGGTGGGTGAGGTGCGTGACGAAGACACCGCTGAAATGGCATTCAGGGCAGCGATGACCGGCCACCAGGTATTAACCACTTTGCATACCAACTCCGCGATAGGCGCGATTCCAAGGTTGCTGGATATTGGTGTGTTGCCCGACATCATGACCGGTAACATTATCGGAATTATCAGCCAGCGATTGATACGTTTGCTCTGCAAGCATTGTAAAAAAGAAACCCTGTCGGATGAAATTGATAGCAAGCTATTACTTGTCAATGAACCGATAAAGGTTTTCGAACCTGATGGTTGCGAACATTGTAGTCACACGGGTTACAAAGGCCGAATAGCAACTATTGAAGCCCTGACTATTGATGATGAGCTCGATGAATTGATAGCAAAGAGAGGCACCCTGGGTGAACTTAAGGAATGTGCGCAACGTTCGGGTTATAAAACACTTGCAGATGATGCGGTACGCCTGGTGATTGAAGGTGTGACATCGTTACAGGAAATATCCCGAGTTATCGATTTAACCTACAGGCTTAGATAAAGTGCCAGATTATAAATTCAGAACCATTGATGAGGCCGGCAAGATTCGATCGGAGACGATGGTTGCGAGTAATCCAATGGAACTGGAGAAACGCCTGAGTAGTATGGGTTTTGATCTGCTGAGTTTTTCTGAGCAGGCGAGGGCTTCAAGTTCTTTTTTGTTCAGCAAGTCTATCAGCAAGAGAGAGCTGATAAATTTTACTTTTCATCTTGAGCAGTTATTAAGAGCCGGTGTTCCGTTGCTGGATGGTCTTGGAGATATTCGCGATAGCCTGGACTACAGCCATTTTACCGATGTATTGCAAACCATCATTGATGATATTGAAGGCGGTAAAACACTTTCACTGGCAATGGCTGCACACAGTCATATTTTTGACCATATTTATGTCACTCTAATAAGGGTTGGCGAGGAAACCGGGCTTCTCTCCAAGGTTTTAAAAGAACTGGGCGAAACGCTGCGATGGCAGGATGAGCTGGCTGCGCACAGTAGAAAAATAATGATATACCCGATGATAGTCACGACCGTCGTATTATCTGTGGTTACCTTTCTTATGATATATCTGATGCCACAGCTGTTGCCATTCATAAAAGCCATGGGGACTGAGATACCAACACATACTAAAATTTTGATGGGGGTGTCCGATGCGTTTGTGAATTATTGGTATGTTATTTTTGGTACGCCTTTTGTGTTGTACGGCCTGCTGAGATTTATGATAGCCAATAATTCGGATTTTCAAATGAAGGTTGACAGGATAAAACTAAAATTATGGTTGTTTGGCCCGTTGATGATGAAAGTTAAACTGGCAAGATTTTCGAATTATTTTGCCATGATGTATGGTGCTGGCATTACCGTGCTTGATGCGTTGAAGATTTCCGAGGGTATGATGAATAATAGTGTACTTGAAGAAGCTATGACCTCAGTAAGGGGAAAAATTTCGGACGGTATGCAGATTAGTGAGAGCTTTGAAAGCGTCGGTGTTTTCCCGGTGATGATTGTGCGTATGATGAAAATAGGGGAAAACACAGGCGCCATGGATGAGGCGCTACTGAATGTCAGTTATTTTTTTGATCGAGAAGTTCGGGAGTCAATAGACAAGATTGAGCCTGCAATGATGCCGATATTAACTATTATTCTTGGTTTTATTATGATGTGGATAATGATGGCAGTACTTGGGCCTGTTTATGATGCCGTATCAAATGTAAGTATCTAGGTAAAAACAGAGACAAATGTCACAGTGAGCAGAATATTTTATTTTACAGGGTATCGATTAACGGTGTTTCACTGGGACCGTAAGAGCTTTACGGGCGCCTGTTCGTTTGAGCCCGATACAGATGGCCTGGATAAATTTAGAGAGTATCTGAAAACATCGGAAAACACTTCAACGAAACTACTCATTGATGTTATTGAAGAAGATTTTAGAACCGTGACCATTCCACATGTTTATGGAAGGGACAGAAAAGCCGTGTTATCCAGGCAGCTTGATCGCCATTATCGTTCAAGTAACCAGTTTGTCTACGCCGATGTTACCGGACGGGAAAAAACAGGCCGCAAAGACGATAAGGTGCTCATAGGCGGAGTGACAAATCCACAATTGGTTCAGCCGTGGGTGAATATAGCAGAAGAATGTGGCTGTCCGTTATCAGGCATCTGGACATTGCCACTTTTAAGTAAACAGTTGCTGCCCATCATTAATGCCAGACAAGGTCCTGTTTTACTGGTCAGCCAGCAGGTAAACAGTAACCTCAGGCAAACATTCTTCCGTGACGGGAAAATGCTGGCGAGTCGCCAGTCAGTGATAAATCAGGATGCTGAAGATATTAGCAACATCGGCAAATTTGCCGGCCCCGAGGTTGATAGAACCACAGAGTTCCTGAGAAATCAGAGACTGGTTGCTGCTGATGAAGTCATGCAGATTCATGTGCTTGGTTCGAATGAGCAGATCGAGTCACTGGAAGCGACATTTGCTTCCGATGCCAAAAACGATGTTCGCATACATAACATATCTGATATCCACGAAAAAATAGGCCTGAAAGATTTGTCGGGTAAATTTGCCGATGAATTATTTGCCTGGTTATGTATGAACCAAATGGGTTTAAGTGGTCATTATGGTGAGGCTAAAGAGTATAAACAGTATTATTACACACTGGGTTCAGTGGCATTGTACGCTATGAGTGTGCTTGTTGCTCTGTCAGCACTGCTAATTACAGAATCTAATGTTTCAAGCGCGATTGAAAATTTGAGATCAGTTGAATTAATAAGTGATCAGGCGGTGGAATACAAGCGAGTTTATAAAACTAAATTTGAAGCCTATGAACCAGTATTCACCCACGCGCGTTCAATGAACTCTGCGGTGGATCTTGCAGACAGGATATTCCGCAATAGCAGAATATCACCGCTGGATTTTATGGTTGAGGTGAGCAATGTTTTAGCTCAGCCGGGTTTGGGAAAAATCAAGATTGACCAGATTGAATGGGCGACAGAGCAATACGAAGAAGATGGAGGAATAAAGAAGGTATCAGTTGGCACTCCGGATGTTACTTCAGAAGTTCAAATACAACATGTGGCTATTTTAAAAGGCAGAATTAACATATCCGACAGCAATTATCGCGACTCTGTGGCGCAGGTAAATAAAATGATCATCGCCTTGTTGCAGCACGGAAGAATTGAGGAGGTCAAAGCCATAGATATGCCGGTAGAAGTGCGTTCGGAAAAAAACTTTGGTGATGAAGGCGGAATAGAAACAAAGGCAGATCCCAGAAGCTCCAGCGGAGTTTTTTCGCTTAGAATAAAAATGAAGGCGCCTGACCGTGCTTAATAAGATACACCCGGTTATTAAGAGAGCGCTGTATGTATTTACAGCGGTTGTCACTGTTTCAGTGGCTGCGGTAACAGTGTCGGATTCGTATATGGATGAGGCTTATAAAAACGAGCAGTCAGAAAAACGCGCAATGCGCATCTGGAAAAACAAGATTGATGGATCGAGAGAGAGCAATAAAATTATAGATGAATATGAGAGTAGCTACACCAGCCTGGTAAACAGATATATTGTTGGTGAAGAAAACAGGTTGAGCTGGTTTGAAACAATCCAGTCAACCACCAACGCAAGAGGTATGCCCTCGGTAAAATATAATATAACCCGCCAGGAACTGGTGACTGATAAAAACGGCCAGCATTCCGCGAAAGGACTGGAGGTGTACCGCAGTAAAATGACTCTGGATATAGTAATGGCGCACGAAGGTGACCTGTTTGCGATGCTGAATGATCTGGAAGAAAATGCCAAAGGTCTTTTTATCGTGGATAAATGCGATATTAAAAAAACTGAAAACGCATCAAAAGAGGGCGGGTTAACAATGCGTTCACAGTGTGAATTAAGCTGGTACACGTTTAAATCAACAGATAACAAGGAACCGATTTGAGGCAGTGTTTATGGTGATACGCATACTTATTCTAATGCTATTGTCTGGTTCCTGTGCTGTTGCAGAGGGCTTTAATGAACAGTCCTTGAAAACACTGTTCACCTCACCTTCCGAAAGAAAGGCTATCAATGCAACGCGCCGGGGCGATGGTAGCTTTATGTCAGGTGCTGCCAGCGCTCAACTTAAAGGTGTAGTAAAGCGTAGTGATGGAAAAAGTGTAGTTTGGCTGAATAGAAAAAACACCATGGACAACACGATGATAGATGGTGTTAAAGTTTATCCAAACGCCATGAAAAAAAATAAAAAAGTGCCGCTCATGGTCGATGGCCGCATGGTGCATGTAAAACCCGGTGAAAGCTGGTCAGAAGAAACAGGCGTTGTTGAAGACAATTACTAGCGTTGAAGCGTGCGTTACAATTAAAAACCCCTCACATCAGAAAGGGCTGGCATTAGTTATCTTCGCAGTAGTAATAGCGTTGGCTTTTATTTCATATTTTGTTTCCGGATTATCACTTACCGAGATCAACGTTCAGCGTGATAAGGATACACTTAAGGCTTTGAATAAAGCCAAGCAGGCATTGATTGCTTATGCTGTAAATTACCCTGAGGTAAACGCAACGGTTAGAGGACCTGGTTATCTTTTGTGTCCGGATACAGGTAATAACGGTGACGCTGAAGGCGGATGTAATGGACTCGCAACAGTAGGACGTTTTCCATGGAGAACCCTTAATGTTGGAGATTTGCGTGACGGTGCTAATGAAAGACTATGGTATGCGGTTTCAGAGAATTTCGATTATACGGATTCTCCTAACCCGCCAGGGCCAGAAACAAAAGTATTAAATACTGCAACAATAGGCAACATAACTATTCGTGATAGAAACAGTAATATTATCTATGATGGGACGTCACCTGATGCAGCCGTTGCCGTCATTATCGCACCCGGAGGGGTGTTAACGAGAGATGATGGTGTAGTGCAAGATCGGTCGACAGCAGTAAATCAGGAAGCAGCCGTGAATTATCTGGATATTGATACTGCAAGCGGAGAAGATAACGCGAATTTTCAGCATAATACCCTTAACGGATTCATTGAAGGTGAAATAGTAAACGGTGCCGGTAATATCATAGTTAATGATCAGTTTGTAGTTATAACGTACGGCGAGATAATGGAGCAAATACATAAACGTGTAGCCGGTGAAGTTTCAAATATTCTTAACGATTACTTTGATACCTGTAATAGTTACCCAGAAGCATCAGTTTTTGATCCCACGAAAGCGTTGTTTAGAAGTAGGGCTATTGATATACCACCACCACCTCCGCCGCTACCATATGTAGAATTAAGAGAAGGGCACCTGCCGGTAGACCAGGCAAGCCCATATAATTGGGGTTCGGTTTGTGATGTGGGCGCAGGGCCTGTACCTGTACCTGTACTGCCGCTGTGGTTTCAGGAAGAAAACTGGCATAAAACAACCTATTATGCTTTTGCTTATGACAATGCTCTGGCTAATGGTTCGGATTGCGGTGTTGGAGGACACCCGCCTTGTATGACGGTGAATAATACAAACCCACCGGTCAATAATGCACAGGCACTAATTGTATTTGCAGGTCGAGATACTACTGGGAATAGAGAGAGCAACGTGATGAGTGATTATTTTGAAGTAGAAAATAACGATCTTGACATTACTTATGACGCTGGTGAGGAAGATGATTATGTCAGGGTGGTTACTCCGTGAATATAATAAATGCGCGTGGCTTTACTTTGATCGAACTTGCGATTGTGCTGGTAATTATCGCGGTACTGGTCGGTGGGTTTATTGGCACATTAGCCACAAGGATAGAGAACACACGCGTATCCGAGGTCAAGGATGAGCTGGAAGACATAAAACAGGCTTTAATTGGTTATACCTATGTAAATGGCTTTTTACCCTGCCCGGACAGTGATAATGACGGGCTAGAAAATAGAGTTGGTACCGGCTTGTGTACGAATGGAGCGGGTGTCGGTAATTTTCCCTGGGTAACTCTGGGAATAGCTCATGGTGATGCCTGGAATACCCGTTACCGGTATTGGGTTCATTCAGTCTATGCAGATGATGGCACAGGGGGAGGTAATGTATTTACGCTTGGCTCACCCAATGGAGCAGGCATAATCCAGGAGCCTGATTATGTGGCAGACCCAACGGGTGCAACGCTTGATGATATGGCGACAAATGTGGTTGCTG
>QIHT01000006.1 GCA_003229115.1 Gammaproteobacteria bacterium
AATAAAAATATCATAATATAATTAAGTGATTATAAGGGCTCCGAAAGGAGCCCTTTTTCTTTGCAATAGTTATTATCAAAAGCTTGCAATATGGTATTGAATTGAATTACATTACTCGACCTACAAGAATTTGCAGGTCGTTCGGCTATTCCTGGGAGGATGGTTCGGCCTTTAAAGTAGATAAATGAAGACACTAAAATTGGAGAGGAAGTAAGCATGATACAAGTAAAATCTAAATGGCTAGCCAGTGTGGTTGCAACAGTACTGGGCTTTGCCGCAGTGGTTGCTCAGGCTGAAGCCGAAATGAAACCTTTTATTCTGGGTTCGACAAGTGGCGGTGCAGTGGCTGATAAAGTTGCTGATGTTAAAAAGTCGTTGCAGGATAATGGTTTTGAAATTGCGGGTGATTATTCACCTTACGACACTGCACATATCATTGTTGTGACCAACGGTGCTCTGAAAAAAGCAGCGGCTAGTCATGAACGTGCCGGTTATGTTGCAGTACAACGTGTTTCTATTACAAAAGTGGGTGACCAGGTTCAGGTGGCTTATACAAACCCACCTTACATGGCAGCGGCTTACCAGGTAGAAGACAGTCTTGCTGGTGTAGCTAGTTCGTTGAAATCAGCTTTGGGTGCAATCAAAGAGTACGGCCCTGAAGATGGCTTGACGGCTGACGATCTCAATGGTTACCACTATACCTTTGGTATGGAATACTTCGATGAGCCTTATGAACTAGCTTCATACGGCAGCCATAAAGAAGCGGTTGCGGCTGTTGAAAAAGGTCTTGCTGCCGGCTCTGGTGGTACCGCAAAAATTTATCGTATTGATATTCCAGGTACCAAGCAGACTATCTTCGGTGTGGGTCTGACAGCAGGCGAAAGTGGCAACAAATACATGGATGATAATTTCATCATGACTGAAATCGACTTCAAGGAAACACGCTCAACTGCGCATCTTCCTTATGAAGTACTGGTTAATGGCGGTGATATTGAAGCATTGCATGCACGTTTCCGTATTGCGATGAATTTCCCTGATCTGAGCATGATGGGATCGAATAGTTTTATGAACATTATGCCTTCACCAGATGCAATCGAAGAAGCGCTGACAAAGGCCGCTGGTGGTAAAACCGGAGGCTGGTAAATCGGGAGATGCTGTTTTAGGCATTTAGCGATAAAGCTTAAAAAACCCCGGCATTGCCGGGGTTTTTTTTGGCATATACATAATGAGCAATATCAATGATAGCGATAAGTGTCTAAATTGTTCGTGAAATTTAGTCCATAACAGTTTAGAATTCGCGGTTCGCATGCATTGCGAAGGTTTGTAAAAGTATATGATTTACAAGGTTTTTTAGGAATACAGAGATTTTATTGTGGAATTGACCGGCGCAGAAATTATTATTGAGTGCCTCAAGGCAGAAGACATTGATTATGTCTTTGGCTACCCCGGGGGTGCAGTACTGCATATCTATGATGCTTTTTATCAGCAGGAAGAGGTGCAGCACATCCTTGTGCGTCATGAACAGGGAGCCACCCACGCCGCCGACGGTTATGCGCGGTCCACCGGAAAACCCGGAGTGGTACTGGTGACTTCAGGGCCGGGTGCTACTAATGCTGTTACAGGTATTGCCACTGCCTATATGGACTCCATTCCCATGATTGTTATTACCGGTCAGGTGCCCAGTCACCTGATTGGTAATGATGCCTTTCAGGAAGTAGATTCAGTCGGCATCACCCGACCGATTGTGAAACATAATTTTCTGATCGAAGACGTAAAAGACATTGCCATGGTCTTCAAGAAAGCTTTTTACGTGGCGACTACCGGTCGGCCAGGACCGGTTGTGATTGATATACCCAAGGACATTACCGCGGAAAAAACTGAATTCTCTTATCCGAGTGAAATAAATATGCGCTCGTATAATCCAGTGGTTGAGGTTCATACCGGACAGATTAAACGTGCTGTTGATATGATGATTGGCGCCGAGCGCCCGATGATTTATACCGGCGGCGGCGTTATTCTGGGTAATGGTTCTGAACAGTTACGTCAAATGACGCGAAAATTGGGCTTTCCGATTACCAGTACATTGATGGGACTGGGCGCTTATCCTGCCAGCGACAAACAATTTGTTGGCATGCTCGGCATGCACGGCACTTACGAAGCCAATATGGGAATGCATCACTGTGATGTGCTAATAGCCATCGGTGCGCGTTTTGATGATCGCGTCACCGGTAATCTTGAAAAGTTTTGTCCGGGGGCAAAGATCATACATGTGGATGTTGATCCGGCTTCCATTTCGAAAAACGTAAAAGTGGATGTACCCATCGTCGGCGAAGTGGTGCAGGTGCTGGAAGAGTTTCTTGCTGCCATCGATAAAACTAAAAAGACACCGAATACAGCGGCATTAAAAAAATGGTGGAACCAGATTGATGAATGGCGATCACAGGATTGTCTGAAGTATGATCGTGATAGCGAGATCATCAAGCCTCAGTTTGTTTTAGAAAAGATGTTTGAGATAACCAAAGGTGAAGCCTTTGTAACATCGGATGTGGGCCAGCACCAGATGTTTGCAGCGCAATATTATGGTTTCGATGAGCCGCGTCGCTGGATTAACTCTGGCGGGCTTGGCACTATGGGTTTCGGTTTGCCTGCAGCCATGGGCGTACAATTAGCGCATCCTGATGATTTAGTGATGTGTGTCACCGGTGAGGCTAGCATACAGATGTGTATTCAGGAGCTTGCCACTTGTCGCCAGTACGATTTGCCATTAAAAATTATAAATTTGAATAACCGTTACATGGGAATGGTGCGGCAGTGGCAGGAATTCTTTTATGAGAAACGCTATGCCATGTCTTACATGAATGCTTTACCTGATTTTGTAAAACTGGCGGAAAGTTATGGGCATGTTGGCATTAAGGTAGAAAAACCGGCAGATGTTGTGCCTGCGCTGAAAGAGGCCCTGTCGCAAAAAGATCGTCTGGTGTTCCTCGATTTTATTACCGATCAGGAAGAAAACGTGTATCCGATGATTCCTGCCGGTGCCGGCCTGAATGAAATGATTTTGGTGTAGGCGTTATGGTATACGAAGAAAATACGACTGATGCAGTAGAAATGAGGCACATCATCTCGATAATTCTGGAAAATGAAGCAGGAGCATTGTCGAGAGTCGCTGGACTGTTTTCAGCGCGTGCTTACAATATTGAATCCTTAACAGTGGCGCCTACAGACGACCCGTCATTATCACGCATGACCCTGGTAACGTCGGGCACAGATGAAGTAGTAGAGCAGGTTTGTAAGCAACTTAATAAACTGATTGACGTTGTTAAGCTGGTTAACCTGACTGATGACGTGCATGTTGAACGTGAGTTAATCCTTATCAAGGTTCAGGCAGAAAACGAACAACGCGATGAAGTTAAACGTATCGTGGACATATTTCATGGTCAGGTTATCGATATGACCGATACCACTTACATCATCGAAGTGACCGGCGATAGTGAAAAAATAGATGCTGTATTAAAAGCATTAGAGCACATGACGATGCTCGAAGTAGAGCGCTCCGGGCAACTGGGCATGTGTCGAGGTGATAAAGGCATGGTTTAGTTACCCTGCAATTATCAATCATAGTAATAACAAAATTTTTTAAATTAAAAATATTTACGGATTAAGTAACAATGAACATTTATTACGATAAAGATTGCGATCTTTCAATTATCAAAGCAAAAAAAGTCAGCATTATTGGCTATGGATCACAGGGGCATGCACACGCTAACAATTTGAAAGATTCAGGTGTTGATGTGGTTGTAGGTTTGCGCGAGGGTTCGGCTTCAGCAGCAAAAGCAGAAGCTGCTGGTCTTGCAGTAAAATCGATTGAAGATGCAGTCGCCTGGGCAGATGTGGTTATGGTATTGGCGCCTGATGAACATCAGGCTGCTTTGTACAAAGAAAAGATTGAGCCAAATATTCAGCAAGGTGCAGCCATGGCTTTTGCGCATGGTTTTAATATTCATTTTGAAGCTATCGCACCGCGTGCCGACCTCGACGTCATTATGATTGCACCAAAGGCGCCGGGTCATACTGTGCGTAGCGAATTCGTTGCAGGTGGTGGTATTCCAGATTTGATTGCAGTGCATCAGGATGCATCAGGTACTGCGAAAGAGATTGCACTATCCTATGCCTCCGGAGTAGGTGGTGGCCGTACCGGTATTATCGAAACCACTTTCCGCGAAGAAACAGAAACCGATTTGTTTGGTGAACAGGCTGTATTGTGCGGTGGTACTACAGCATTAGTACAGGCGGGTTTTGAAACACTGGTTGAAGCCGGTTACGCGCCTGAAATGGCTTACTTTGAATGTTTGCATGAGCTGAAGTTAATTGTTGATTTGATGTATCAGGGTGGTATTGCGGATATGCGTTACTCGATCTCCAATACGGCTGAATATGGTGATGTAACACGTGGCCCACGTATTGTTAACGAAAACACCAAAGCCGAGATGAAGAAAATTCTGAGTGAAATTCAAAGTGGTGAGTTTGCAAAAGAATTTATTACGGAAATGCATTCTGGCGGTAAAAATCTTGAGTCATTGCGCGAGAAAACGCGTCAACATCAGATCGAAGTCACCGGCGCGAAGTTACGTGGCATGATGCCGTGGATTCAGTCAAACAAGATAGTTGATAAGTCAAAAAACTAAACAAATTTGCCACAGAAGTTTTTTATTTCGTCATTGCGAGCGGTAGCGCGGCAATCTCGACCAGTACGCGTAATTCAGTATGTAGGTCGGGCATTGCCCGACATGGTTGATGGTGGGCAATGCCCACCCTACGCACAATGAAAAACTGAAAGCCACTGTGTCCTCTGTGGCTAAATAATTTTTTTACAAAATATTTAGACTACCCTCATAAGTATGGAAGAACAGCCAGAACAACAAGCAGAAGAACAACCGAAAAAACGCAGGCGGCGCGGCATTTACCTGTTGCCCAATTTACTGACAACGGCCGCCTTGTTTGCCGGTTTTTATGCGATTGTAGCGGCGACACAAGGCAAGTTTGAGCAGGCAGCGGTGGCAGTTTTTATTGCTATGGTACTTGATGGTCTGGACGGACGTGTTGCACGCATGACCAATACGCAGAGCGAATTTGGTGCTGAGTACGACAGCATGTGTGATATGGCTTCTTTTGGTCTGGCACCGGCGCTGGTGATGTACGAATGGTCACTTTCTTCCATGATCAGCTACGGCTGGCAGTGGGGCAAGCTGGGATGGTTGGCTGCCTTTATTTATGTGGCGGGCGCTGCACTCAGGTTGGCGCGATTCAATGTGCGAGCCAGTAGTACTGACAAGCGATACTTCCAGGGTTTACCCAGTCCGGCAGCGGCAGCGGTGGTGGTGGGCATGGTGTGGGCTCTGTTTGATCAGGGTATAAAAGGTGAAGATGTGGCACCCATTGCCCTGTTCGTCACGATTGCGGCAGGTTTACTGATGGTGAGCAATGTTTCCTATTACAGTTTTAAGGATATCGATTTTCACGGCAAAGTGCCTTTTGTTGCCATTCTGGCGATTGTTCTGATCTTTGTGTTTGCATCGATTGATCCGCCTAAAGTACTGTTTGGCAGCTTTTTTCTTTACGCACTGTCGGGGCCGATTATCAGCTTGGTGAGGTGGTTTAAAAAACGTCAGCAGCGGTCTGCTCAATAACACAGGTGTTTTGCCACAGAGGTTTTTAGTGCGTAGGTCGGGCATTGCCCGACATGGGTGATGGTGGACAATGCCCACCCTACGAACTGTTTAACAGCGGGTTATTTGCCACAGAGGTCACAACTTATATGGGCGAAGTGCTACATAGCCCTGAGCACACTGAGAAAACTCTTTATTAGTTTATTGTTCCCACGCTCCCGCGCGGGAATGAACTAAACCAGGAACTAATGGTGAGTAGAAACAAAACCGTCTCCGCATTTTTTCTCAATCCTCGCCCCTAGATTTCTCTGTGGCAAAAAATACTCCCCACAAGCCCCTTGTACTATCAGCTTTCTCTCGCTATAGTTATTAGCAACTTATGACGACTTTTAGCCAACAATCTGTTTTACCCCTTCGCAGCGAGCTTTTTGCAAGCCCGTCGTTCTCTGCTGCTGATTCTTCACTGCTGCTTCTGCTCCTGCCGTAAGGCAGATTATCCGTGCCTGGCGAGGCGAAAACGCGCATTTAACCTTTTTTTCTGATAATTTTGATTTGCGGAGCAGATCATGAGCAAAAATAGCAATAACGATAAATTAATCATCTTTGATACCACACTTCGTGATGGTGAGCAGAGTCCCGGCGCGTCCATGACCAAAGATGAAAAAGTGCGCATCGCCAAAGCACTGGAAAAGATGCGTGTTGATATCATTGAGGCCGGTTTTCCGATTGCCAGTCAGGGTGATTTTGAATCTGTACAGGCAGTTGCCAAAGTCATTAAGAACAGCACGGTCTGTGGTCTGGCACGAGCGCTGGAAAAAGACATCAATCGTGCCGGCGAAGCGCTAAAGCCAGCTGCCTCATCACGCATTCATACCTTCATCGCCACTTCACCGATCCATATGAAAATGAAACTTCGTATGGAGCCGGATCAGGTGCTGGAACAGGCGGTGAGGTCTGTTAAACAGGCCTGCAAGTTTACGGACAATGTAGAGTTCTCGCCCGAGGATGCGGGCCGTTCGGAACTGGATTTTCTTTGCCGGATTATTGAAGCGGTGATTGATGCCGGTGCTACCACCATTAATATTCCTGATACGGTGGGTTATAACATTCCGTTCCAGTTTGGTGATTTGATAAAAAATTTACTGGAGCGGATTCCGAATGCAGGCAAGGCCATTTTCTCTGTGCATTGTCACAATGATTTAGGTCTGGCGGTCGGCAACTCGTTGTCAGCGGTACTTAATGGTGCTCGACAGGTTGAGTGCACGGTGAATGGTCTGGGCGAACGCGCCGGCAATGCATCACTGGAAGAAGTGGTGATGGCAGTACGTACACGACAGGATGTATTTTCCTGTGATACCACGCTGGATACCACCCAGATTGTCACCTGTTCAAAAATGGTGTCGAGCATTACCGGTTTTCCGGTGCAGCCGAATAAAGCGATTGTTGGTGCTAACGCTTTTGCTCATGAGTCAGGCATACATCAGGACGGTGTATTAAAAAGCCGCGAGACTTACGAAATCATGCGTGCTGAAGATGTTGGCTGGAGTGCTAACCGTATGGTGCTGGGCAAGCACTCGGGGCGTAATGCTTTCAAGACGCGCATGAAAGAATTGAATATCGATTTTGAATCCGAGCAGGAGCTCAACGATACTTTTTCCCGCTTCAAAGATCTTGCCGATAAGAAGCACGAGATTTTTGATGAGGACTTGCAGGCATTGGTGGCAGAGACTAACTGGTCTGCCGAAAACGAGCATTTCAAATTAATCAGCCTCAAGGTGTGTTCAGAAACCGGTGAAACACCTAATGCCTCAATGGTACTGGATATGGGCGGTAATGAAGTTACTGCAAGTTCGGATGGTAGCGGGCCGGTAGATGCGGTTTTCCGTGCCATAGAAACCGTGGTGAATAGCGAGACTGAGCTGCAACTGTATTCAGTGAATGCGATTACCAGCGGCACCGATGCACAGGGTGAAGTTACCGTGCGCCTGGAAAAAGCCGGCCGTATTGTTAGCGGGCAGGGTGCAGACACGGACATCGTTATCGCTTCGGCCAAAGCCTACATCAACGCGTTAAATAAACTGGTGACGGGTGATGAGCGTGAACATCCGCAACGAGGAGATGTCTAGCCGTGTCTTCATCACAGCAACACATAGCGGAAAATTCTGACGGTTGCGAACTGCCGGAAACGCTGCGTCGTTATTATCTGGAGACCATGGGCATACAGGTTTGGGATGATGTAGATGCGTCGGTGGCTACACAGGTAGAGGTTGCGGCGAAACCACCGGTGGAGCTTGAAGCGTGGAAAACACTGCAACAAACAGTCACTGCCTGTACTTTGTGCGAGCTACATCAATCCAGAACACAAACCGTGTTCGGTGTGGGTGATCACCAGGCTGACCTTCTGGTGATTGGCGAAGCGCCCGGGCGTGATGAGGATGTGCAGGGCGAGCCTTTTGTGGGCCGCGCCGGTCAACTGTTAAACGCCATGTTACTGGCCATAGGTCTGCAAAGGGAGACTGTTTATATCGCCAACATACTCAAGTGCCGACCACCCAATAATCGTGATCCCGAAGCTTCTGAAATCGACAGTTGCAACCACTATCTGCGCCAGCAAATTGAACTCATTCAGCCCAAAGCAATTTTTGCTGTGGGACGAATAGCTGCGCAGGCCTTGCTGCATTCGACAGCAACTATTGGTTCTATGCGTGGCAAGCAGCATAGCTACGAAGGCGTGCCTCTGATTGCCAGTTATCATCCGGCCTACTTATTACGCAAACCTTCGGAAAAAAGAAAAGCCTGGCAGGATTTGCTGTTAGTAAAGAACTTGTTGGAACAATGTCCGTAGGCGCAGAAGATATACCGTTTGCGAATAACAGCACTGACAACAGTGAGAGCCAGATACGTACCATGACTTATGCTGATCTCAAGCCTGTGATGGAAATCGAGGTGAAAGCATACGAGCACCCATGGACTATCGGTATCTTCAGAGATTGTCTGCGTGTGGGTTACAGTTGCTGGGTGCTCACCGAAGACGATGTCATTATCGGTTACGGCATTGTTATGCTGGCGGCGGGAGAGGCACATATTCTGAATCTTTGCGTGAATTCCGACTATCAGAGAAAGGGTCTGGGACGAAATTTGTTGAATTACATGACGAAAAAAGCGGCCTTATCCGGCATTGATATGATTTTGCTGGAAGTGCGTCGTTCGAATCAATCAGCGATTAATTTATATCAGTCTGAAGGCTTTCACGAACTGGGTGTAAGGCATAATTACTACCCGGATGAAGCAGGCCGTGAAGATGCCATTATTTTTGCAAAATACCTTGCTGGAATTTCGGAGTGAATCACTGTGGGTGTCATTCCCCGTGGCTTGCCACGTAATCTGTAGGTGCGAATTCATTCGCACGATGCGCGTAAACATTGGCAGCTTGTGCGAATGAATTCGCACCTACAATTAATACCCCGTCAGCCTGCTGCGGGGCAGTTTATGGGTATGTGCCTTAAGGGGTTCGTCATACTGCTGACTTCCCTGGTTTTGTTGTCCTGCGACAAAGAACCTGAATGGAAAAAAGTTACACTGCCTGATCTTTCTAATCGAACCATTACCTTGAGTGTGGTGAGTGTTGTAAATCCCCGGTTTCCTGAGCTGACAGACACACAGTTGCAGGAGATTCTGCATAAAACCACAGCCATGACGAAGCAACATTTTGGTTTATCGGTTAACTTCACAAAACCCACGTCGGTACCCGTCAAAACTTTTTTTAATTATCTGAAAGATAATGTCAAAAAACAGCGGCATAAGGACATCGTCAAGTTTGCCGGAGTGAGTGAAGAAGAAAAAAGAAAAATGCGCGAAGGTGTCTACAAAACACTGGGTCTTTACTGGAATGACAGAGAGGTGGTTGCCGATTATGCGAGGCCGTATTTATTAACACCCTACGAAGGTGATGATTTTAAACAACTGGCTAAAGCACTGGTTGAAACCTTGTTGATACGGTTACAGTACTGGCAGCATCAGAAAGCCGAAGATGGTAAACCGGTGATTGATGATAAACCCTATAACGAATGGGTGTGGTGGGACAGTATCGGTTACGGTGATATGCCATACGATGTCGTCATCACTAACCAGATTGTGGCCAGTGCTGAAGTTTATGATATGAGTGTGCATTCCTCGATTCGCGGTGGCATTACGGCAGGTACTACCACCTACAGCGAACAGTCACAGTTTAATGCTTATGCCTACATCATGGTTTATCCCATGCTTAATAATAGCGATATGCTGGTACAGTTACGCAATGACGAACAGTATACCGATGAGCAGATAACAACTTACGCCGCCGCCCTGTTGACCCATGAACTGGGGCATTTATTACTGCATTTAGGTCACCCCTTTGGCAACCAGAATTGCGTGATGTCGCCGACGCCTTTGCTCAAGTATAGAGAGTGGTATGAAGGTCTGGATGCTTCGCAATGTTTGCTCAACAGCGAAGAAATGATGACACCGGGGGTTACCAGACTGGACTATCGCGCTGATTGGTAGAATGATGTTTACCACAGAGGTACAGAGTACACAGAGAAAACCTTTAATTAGTTTTATGTTTCTGGTTGCCCTGCATTCGTAGGAGCGGCTTTAGCCGCGAATGGTTCGTACCAACCCGGCAATTGTTCGCGGCTAAAGCCGCTTCTACAGTGTATCTTTTATTCTGAAATGGAATGGGGCGGTTTTGGGTTTACCGTTAAAGGTTTTCTCTGTGTACTCTGTGCCTCTGTGGTAAGAAAGCCTTTACCCAGTTATAAATGCAAAACTGTTACTTACAGCCAGCTTCTGTATAATCCCACGCCCATGTCATACCCCGAAGAAGTCAATCGCAGGCGCACTTTCGCCATCATTTCCCATCCTGATGCGGGTAAAACCACATTGACGGAGAAATTGCTGTTGTTCGGCGGTGCCATCCAGGTATCGGGTACGGTTAAAGGCCGGAAGGCCGATCGCCATGCAACCTCTGACTGGATGGAGCTGGAGAAGCAGCGCGGTATTTCGGTGACATCTTCGGTGATGCAGTTCCCGTACAAAGATCGAATCATCAACCTGTTGGACACCCCGGGTCATGCCGATTTCTCGGAAGACACCTACCGTACATTGACTGCGGTGGATTCGGCGTTGATGGTGATTGACGCCGCTAAAGGTGTTGAAGAACGCACCATCAAATTAATGGAAGTCTGTCGCTTGCGCACCACGCCCATTATTACCTTTGTTAACAAAATGGACCGTGAAGCACGCGAGCCGATTGATGTGCTGGACGAGATAGAAAATATCCTCAACATACAGTGCGCGCCGATTACCTGGCCGATTGGTATGGGTAAACAGTTCAAAGGTGTGTTTAACCTGATTGAAAACAAGGTGCACCTGTTCAGTGCTACACATGGCGGAAAAATTCAGGCCGGTGATGTTATCGATGGGCTGGATAATCCACAGCTTGACGAAGTATTAGGTTCGGTCGCGCAGGATTTCCGTGACGAGATAGAACTGGTGAAAGGTGCTAGCCACGAATTTAACCAGGAAGCTTATTCGAAAGGTGAACTAACGCCGGTATTTTTTGGTTCGGGTATCAATAATTTTGGCGTTAAGGAATTACTCGATGCGCTGGATGATTATGCGCCACCACCGAAGTCGCGGCCGACACGTACCCGTGAAGTTGAACCCGAAGAAGAAAAATTCACCGGTTTTGTTTTTAAAATACAGGCCAACATGGATGCCGGTCATCGTGATCGCATGGCTTTTGTGCGTATATGTTCCGGTACCTATAAAAAGGGCATGAAAGTGAAACATGTGCGACTGGGTAAAGATATCCGTCTGGCCGATGCGCTTACTTTCATGGCGTCGGATCGTGAACATGTTGAAGAAGCCTACACCGGCGATATTATTGGTCTTCACAATCATGGCACCATGCGTATTGGTGATACCTTCACGCAGGGCGAAGATCTGGCTTTCACCGGTATCCCTAACTTTGCTCCCGAATTATTCCGTCGAGCGCAACTGCGTGACCCGCTCAAAATGAAAGCTTTGCAAAAAGGCCTGATGCAATTGTGCGAAGAGGGTGCGACACAGTTATATCGTCCGCTGGATAACAATGATTTGATTCTCGGTGCGGTCGGTGTGCTGCAATTCGAAGTGGTTAAATACCGGCTTAAAGACGAGTACGGCGTGGATTGCAGTTTCGAAAATGTCAACGTCACCACCGCAAGATGGGTGGAGTGTAAAGATGAGCAGGAGCTCACTAAATTTAAAAATCGCCACAGCAATAATCTTGCGCTTGATCACGCTGGCGATCTCGCGTATATCGCCTCATCGCGCGTGAACCTTGATATGACCATAGAAAAATGGTCAGAAATCAAATTCCTGGCTACTCGTGAGCACGGTATTTACGATTAGTCGCTAGCCCATTCATCTCTCTTCATAACGCAGAGGCCGCAGAGAAAATCTAAGTAAATACTATAACTTGCTCTCCGCAGAGACATTAAACAGTAGGCCTGCATAAGGTACGTTGCAGGCATGGTATCTACTGCTAAAAACAGTCCACAGATGAACGCGGGTGAACACAGATAAGTCCACATAAATTAATTCAGGTTTTACTCTGTGCTCTCCGTGCCTCTGTGGTAGACAGATTTTTTATTTCCCCATCCTCAGGAACTGCGTCATAGTAGTATGGTCACTGTACTACCGACACATCATAGAGGAGGGAGAAATGAAACCAAACATCAACGACAAAGAATACCGTGGTGCCATGGGCCGTTTACTGGTCATGTATACCCAGGTGGACTACCTTATTATGCGCGCCTGCGCTGAACGCATAGCAACCGTACCGGATGAAGAAGCGCAGTTATCGATGGCAAAGCAGGTGGGTGATGAAAG
The DNA here is from genome assembly GCA_003229115.1 of Gammaproteobacteria bacterium. GTDB lineage: Bacteria > Pseudomonadota > Gammaproteobacteria > SZUA-229 > SZUA-229 > SZUA-116. Next base: position 12,582 of record QIHT01000006.1, read on the forward strand.
CAGGCATGTACGCATTCAGCAACAATGGATAAAGAATTTCGGTGCCGACACGACGCCGGTGTTTTCAGAGCTTCAACAGGCAATGTTTCTGCAACATTTCCGTTCGTTGAACTGGATAGATTTTTTGACCGATATGTATGTGTGCATAGAGGCACTGGGTGGCGAGGCGGTTGAGCAAATCGTACCCATGGCAGACCCCGGAACACGTGAATCATTGAAAGTGCCACTGCAGGATGAGATTGACCATGTGGCCTTTGGACTAGGACGTCTCAAACAGGAATTGAGCGCACTGCCGGAAGCTGAGCGTTATACCTACATTGAGAGCATTTCTTCCCGGCTGGATTTTCTTGATGATAGTTTGCACGATATGGGGCTGGATATTCCCGGTATGTTCAAAGCCGTGGGTGCGGACTACCAGTGTGTGGTGGATTCAGTCATGCAACGTCGTCAGGAAATTCTTGAATCATTCGCACTGCCAGTCGCAGCCTGAAATTTTGCAGCATAAAATCCAGGGAAGGATTTATGTGGGTGAAACAACTAACAGCGATAGCGCAATAATGGCAGGAAAAGCCTGCACCCAGAAAATAGATTTATTGACACTGAATGCGCCGTAAATACCGGCAACAATGACGCAGCTCAGAAAGAAAACCAGAGTGTTAAATCCGTTGACCGGATCAAGCAAACCCCAGATCAGACCTGCAGCGAGAAAACCATTATAAAGCCCCTGATTCGCCGCCAATGATGATGAGTTGTTGGCGAACTCCTGTTTCAAACCAAAAACCTTCCTGCCCAAGGGTTTGGTCCAGAGAAACATTTCGAGCACCAGGAAAAATGCGTGCAACATAGCAACGATGATAACCATGGTTTGTGTAGCAAGAATCATTTGTCGTTGCTCCGTTTGTTAAAGGGCTTTTGGTCCACAGATGAACGCAGATAAACACGAATAGAAAAACAAACAACCCATTTGCCGCGAAGAACGCAAAAGGCGCGAATAAATCTTTAAAAACAAAGTATGTTTTTGCTTTTTTTGCGCCTTTTGCGTTCTTCGCGGCAAAAAGATTTTGCTTTTGTCTTGGCTTTTATCCGTGTTTATCTGCGTTCATCTGTGGACAAATATCTTTTTAATGCACTTCCAGTTTTGCAAGTTCATCAATAATTTGTGTAATCAAAGACTCACCCTGCGGCCCCATACGGTCACACAGTTTATCGACACTGCGTTCACCGTCGATCATGTCTTTTAGCACAGCGCCGAGGTTAGCCATGTCACCACCGGCGGCTGACATTTGTTCAGCCATGCCGCCGAGCATGATGACTGCATTGTGATCGCCATGACGGGCTTCCGTAATCATTTTTGCAAGCATGGGCGCGGCCATGGTGGCATCAGAATTTTGCTCCGGGTCGGGCAGGGTGGTTGGATCCTGAATGCCTCTGAGAATAGCTTCGGCGATAACCTGATCTTCATCATCAAGACCCTGCAGTAAACCTTCATCACGATTACCACTCATAATTTTTCTGATGGCTGCGACCAGACCACCCCAGCCATTTTGTTCGGACACTTTCAGTACGTGTTCGAGTTGTGGCATCAAATCCGGATTCTGCATTGACTGAACCACGCTGATAATGAGTCCGGCATGGGTTTGAAGAATCTGCTGGTTTTTTTCAGGTGTTGGCATGGTGCGTCCGTTTGGATAATTAGACAATGTGTTGAGATTACAGTGCTGAAGCTATCGAGTGCAAGCGCTGGTTTTTTTAGCCACAGAGCACACAGAGAAAATATTCAATCGGTTTTATGCGCATGTTTCTATAGCATTTGTAGGAGCGGCTTTAGCCGCGAACACTGGTCGGATTTGAACGAATGTTCGCGGCTAAAGCCGCTCCTACAAATACCAGACAATCATGGGTTTATAATTAATTACAGGTGTTCTCTGTGACCTCTGTGGCCATTTTTTTAAAGGGCTCTAATTTTTTCAGCCTGTTCCAGTAGTTGTTTTAACGAAGTGGAAAGTTCATCGACACGTTGGCGTTCTTTTTCAACCACGGCGGCGGGAGCTTTATCAGTGAAACCGGGGTTTTGTAATTTAGTTTCGCCTTTTTTGATATTCACTTTTAGTTTGCCGATTTCTTTTTCAAGCCGTGCCAGTTCGGCATCCTTGTCAATGAGGCCAGCTAATGGAATCAAAATTTGCATTTCACCGATGAGAGCCGTCGCAGATTCAGGTGCGGTATCCGATTCAGTTAACCATTCCACCGATTCCAGTTTGGCCAGTGTTTCTATAAATGCTTTGTTGGTGTCAAAACAGACTTTGTCTTCGCTGCTGGCGTTTTGTATTAATACCGGCAATGGTTTGCCGGGAGGTATATCCATTTCAGAACGAATTTTTCTTACACCGGTAATAAAACATTTTACCCACTCAAGTTCAGTTTCTGCAGTTTCATCAATTTTTGATGTGTCAGAAACCGGAAAAGGTTGTGTCATGATGGTATCACCCTGTTTGCCTGCAAGGGGTGCAACCATTTGCCAGAGTTCTTCAGTAATAAATGGCATAACGGGATGGTTTAAACGCAAAATAGTTTCTAAAACACGAACTAAAGTACGCCGCGTACCTCTCTGAGCGCTCTCTGAGGTGTTTTCATTAAACAAAACAGGTTTTGACAGCTCAAGGTACCAATCGCAGTAATCTTCCCATACAAACGAATACAGGTCGTGTGACGCTAAATCAAAACGATATTTTGTAATATGTGACGTCACATTGTCTTCAACGTGTTGTAAACGTGAAATTATCCAACGATCAGCTAACGATAGTTCAACATCATCGTTATCAATGCCTGTATCTTTGTCTTCGGTTTGCATTAACACGTAACGCGTTGCATTCCACAGCTTGTTGCAAAAATTTCGGTAACCTTCAATACGAGCAGGTGTTAACAGCACATCACGACCTGTGGTTGCCATTGCTGCGAAGGTAAAACGCATGGCGTCGGTACCAAAAGCGGGCAGGCCTTCGGGGAAATTCTTTTTCGTCAATTTTTCAATGCGTTCTATAAGATGTGGTTGCATCACGGCATCGGTACGTTTTTTTAGCAAGGCGTCAAGCTCAATACCATCGATGACATCAATTGGGTCGAGTACATTGCCTTTTGACTTCGACATTTTCTGGCCTTCGGCATCGCGTACCAGTCCGTGAATATAAACTTCGTGGAAAGGTACATCACCCATGAATTTCAAGCCCATCATGATCATGCGTGCCACCCAGAAGAAAATAATATCGAAACCAGTGACCAGAACATTGGTTGGGTAATAGTCTTCAAGTTCTCTGGTTTTTTCTGGCCAGCCGAGTGTTGAGAATGGCCACAGGGCAGAAGAGAACCACGTGTCTAAAACATCCTCGTCCTGCCTTAACGGAAAATCATCAGGTAATCGATTTTTCTTGCGCACATCATCAATGTCATGGCCGACGTATACGTTGCCTTTGTCGTCATACCAGGCGGGAATGCGATGGCCCCACCAGATTTGTCGTGAGATGCACCAGTCTTCGATGTTGTTCATCCATTCGAAGTAAGTGTTTTTCCAGTTATCAGGAACAAACTTGATGTCGCCTTTTTCGACGGCTTTGATGGCAGGTTCGGCCAGTGGTTTAACACTCACGTACCATTGGTCGGTCAGGTAAGGTTCAATGACAGCATCTGAACGGTCGCCTCTGGGGATCATCAGTTTGTGTTCATTCACTTTTTCCAGGTAACCAGCAGCCTCCAGATCAGCCACGATTTTTTTGCGAGCCTCATAACGATCTATGCCGATGTAATCACCCGGTATGAGTTGGCCTTCAGACTTTTCGTTATCGCGAATAGCGGCATCGTCAGTAAAGATATTGATCAGGCCGCCGTGGGGTAAATCTCTAATCTTGTTTTTATCGCGATGTCGCAGCCAGACCTGGTAATCATTGAAATCGTGTGCCGGAGTAATTTTTACGCAACCCGTGCCGAATTCAGGGTCAACGTGTTCGTCGGCGATGACGGGAATCAAACGGCCGGTGAGAGGCAACTCGAGATATTCACCGAGCAGGTATTTATAACGTTCGTCATCGGGGTGAATTGCTACTGCGCAATCGCCGAGCAGAGTTTCGGGTCTTGTGGTGGCGACCACGACATGTCCGATACCGTTACTGCGTGGGTAACGGATATGCCACATATGGCCATATTCTTCACTGAAAAGTACTTCGAGGTCGGACACCGCGGTGTGCAGCACCGGGTCCCAGTTGACTAATCGTTTGCCCCGGTAAATTAAACCTTCTTCATAGAGACGGACGAACACTTCTTTAACGGCTTCGGACAAACCGTCATCCATGGTGAAGCGCTCACGTGACCAGTCTACAGAAGCACCCATACGACGTAATTGTTGAGTAATGGTGCCACCGGAATGTTGCTTCCAGTCCCAGACTTTTTCAGTGAATTTTTCACGGCCATAATCATGGCGGGTTTTGCCTTCGGCGTTAATCAGGCGTTCAACCACCATTTGTGTAGCGATGCCGGCATGGTCAGTACCCACCTGCCATAGAGTTTTATTGCCACTCATGCGGTGAAAGCGGATAAGTGCGTCCATGATCGTGTCCTGAAAAGCATGACCCATATGCAACCGGCCCGTCACATTGGGTGGCGGTATCATGATGCAATAGGGTTGACCCGTGGCTTCGGAATCCGGGCTGAAATAGCCTTTTTCCTCCCAGGTCTGGTACCACTTTTGCTCAATTGATTGCGGGTTGTAGGTTTTTTCCATGACTTCAGTATTGCTGCGCAGGGACGGCTGGCTAAAAGCAGCGAATTATACCGTATGACGGGGGTGTGAGACTAATGCGATATTTAAGTATATTGCTTTTAACGCAGAGGTCGCAGAGGCGCAGCACGATACTTTTTAGTAGGGTGGGCATTGCCCACCATTGCCCATGTCGGACAATGCCCGACCTACAAACTACGGTTTGCTTTTTTCGCGTTTTTTGCGTTCTTCGCGGCTTAAAAAAGCCTTTAACGTTTTTGATCGTACCAAAGAAGGTTATTCCTGCTTTTAGCGAGGTGCGTTCAGCTCACACCCTGGTCATCCTCTTCGCCATCGATAACTGATTTTGGCAGATGTTTTTCCAGTTCGAAACGTAATTGCAGACGCATGTGCTGTTCAAGGTCGGGCATCATGTCCTGCATAATTACATCAACCAGTGAATCCAGATCCAGGCCTTTGGATGATCGTCGCTGATGTTTGCGCCTTTGATTGGTGCGGCTGTTAATGATGCCATTGGGTGCTGGTTTGCTGGTATTTCTTCTGTCGTCATGACGTCGCTCTTCAGCCCGTCTGTCAGTGCCGGTTTGTTCGACTTCCTGTGGTGTCTCATCATCCTGTTTTTCGGCAGCGCGTCTTTGTCTTTTACGTCTTTCTTCAATTCGACGTTCTATTTTTCCATCGGCCAATGCTTTTTTGCTAACACGCCGGTTGCTAACACGTCTTTGAGAAGAGCGTTTTTCTTCTCCTGAGTCTTTTGCTCCTTTGTTGCTCTTACCATCCTGAACGACATTATCCAGCGTTGGTATGTTTTTGTACTTATCGTCAGACATGGCTTACCTGTGGTTTATGCGTTGATGTTGTGATGATTTAACGGGTGTTTGTTTTTATCATATTGACTGTATCTTAAACGACCCTGTTTCCTGATAGTTTCATCCTGGTTGATAATTTCTACAATACGAGAGTAATGATTGCAGTGCTCAGGTATGTCGCTGGCAAGATTAATCATTAGATCAACCGTTGATGCTGGTTCAGTTTTTGATCCTATAATAATCGGTGCTTCAGGTTCCTGCGTATTATTTTCCATGGCATGAGGCAGGAAGCTACCATCACTGTATGTCCACATCAAGTTATCAAGCTGACGTGCCTGTTGTTCGTTCTCAGTGCGAATAAAAACGCTGGTGCCTGGCTTCCATGCTTTTTCTGTTATGCGACAACAAAATTGTTGAATGCCCTGTAGGTTTGTTCCCTGCAACAGGTAAAAATCCACCCTTGTTGGTTGAGTTTCATTGTCGGTTAACGCATTCATTATTTATTGCTGGTTGAATCTTCAAGACGGTCGAGTATATATTGCATTAGCAAACTGACCGGACGCCCGGTCGCGCCTTTTTGTTTTCCACTGCTCCAGGCAACACCCGCAATATCGAGATGCGCCCAGTGGTATTTTTTTGTAAAGCGTGACAGAAAACAGGCAGCGGTAATGGTGCCGGCGCCTTTGCCGCCGATGTTGGCGATGTCAGCAAAATTACTGCTTAACTGTTCCTGGTAGTCATCCCACAACGGTAGTTCCCAGCAACGGTCGCCACTGGTTTGACCGGCATTCAGCAGGTCGTTAATCAGTGGATTATGATTACCTAACAGGCCGGCAGGGTGGGCACCGAGTGCAACGACACAGGCACCGGTTAAGGTGGCAATGTCTATCACGACATCGGGGTCGTATTTAGCGGCGTAGGTGAGGGCATCACATAAAATCAAACGGCCTTCGGCGTCGGTATTGAGAATTTCGATGGTTTGACCCGACATGCTGGTAACAATGTCACCCGGTTTGATGGCCAGACCGTCCGGCATATTTTCCACGGTAGGAACAATGCCAACGATGTTCATGGGTAACTGCAATTCGGCACAGGCACTTAGTGTGCCCAGCACGCTGGCAGCGCCGCACATGTCAAATTTCATTTCATCCATCGCTGCACCCGGTTTTAAACTGATGCCACCTGAGTCAAAGGTGACGCCTTTGCCGACGAACACGATGGGTGCCTGTTTTTTATCACCACCCGTATATTCAATGGCCAACAGTTTTCCATCCTGGCGGCTACCGCGAGAAACCGATAACAGTGAACCCATGCCCAGCTTTTGCATGTCTTTTTCTTCGAGCACGGTTGTTTTTACTTTTGGGTATTGTTTCTCCATGGCGATGGCGTGTTTTGCCAGGTAAGACGGGGTGCAGACATTGCCGGGCAGGTTGGCCAGATCTTTCGCTAACTGTATGCCGGTTGAAACGGCCATACCGTTTCTGACGGCCACTTCGCCATCCATCAGCTGACCCCGGCCTGAAACGCTGAAGATAAATTTACGCAGTGGGCGGCGAGGGGGTTTTTGATCGGTTTTAAGCTGGTTGAATTGATAAAGTTCGGCGTCAATGGCTTCGATGGATTGACGGATTTTCCACGTGATATCCCGGCGCTTGACCGGCACTTCGGTCAGGTAGGAGGCAATTTCCGTCGCGCCGCTGTTTTTCAGTACCGATACCATGGTGCTGTTGATTTTGCGGTAGTTGCTGGTGCTGATATCTTTTTCTTTACCGCAACCCACCAGCAAGATCCGGTCACAAAGCGTGTTTTCAACATTGTGCAGTAACAGGCTTTGCCCGATCTCGCCTTCTAGCTCACCGCGGCGAATCAGGTTGGAAATCATGCCGTCACAGGCTTTATCCAGAATTTTGGCCGAAGGGGAAAGTTTGCGAGGGTTATAAACCGCGACCACAACGCAGCCAATACGCTGTTTTTCGGGGCTGCCACTTTTAACGGTATATTCCATGAAATCTCCAGAAACTTAACTAATGGTGTCTTTGGGGTGTGATTGTATGCAATTAACCCGAACATTTCATGGTATCGCTTTATACAATTTAAGTTTATGATTATTTTGAAAAATACAGGATTACTAGAAGAGCATGTTTATGCCCCAACACCGCTATGCAAAATTTGGAAAAAATCTCAGCGGTCAGTTTGAATGATTCGCCTGTAACCATAGCTATTGCTATGTTTTTCGACGAATCATCCAAACTGACTCACTGAGATTCCCCCAAATTCTGCATTACCACGAAATATTCGGGTTAATGCATTGTCGGGTAGTCAATGTGATAATCCATCCCCTATGAATTTACATTTATCGATTATTGATCGCTATATTGGCCAGGAAATACTCATTTCATGGCTGTCTGTGTTTTTTGTGCTGCTGCTGGTAGTTTTGAGCGCCGATGCGATTCATTTGCTGTCGTGGGTCGTCGAAGGCCGTATTCCCGGTGATACTCTATTACCTCTCCTGATGAACACTCTCTACGAATTCTCGGTGCGTTTGATTCCTCTAAGCCTGTTGTTGGGCGTGCTGCTGGCCTTTGGCCGTTTATACAAGGACAGCGAAATGACAGCTATCATGTCAGCGGGCCTGGGAGCAATGCAATGGTATCGCCCGTTATTACTTGTGGCAGTACCAACAACCCTGGTGATGTTTTTACTGACACTCATCGTTATCCCTGCGGTTGCCCAACAGTATGACGAGATAATGAATGAAATCAAAAGTCGCACCGAACTCAGCACTTTATTCGCCGGGCGCTTCAATCAGTCACGCAAGGGCAATGCCATTTTTTTCCTGGAATCACAGAGTGAAAAAGGTGCGGTGATGGATCATGTTTTTCACAGTCAGAAAAAAGCCGGGGTAAGTCATATCGATATTGCCAAACGCGCGAGAAATCAGCGCAATCAGGATGGCCGTGATTATATAGTGATGGAACAAGGCACACATTATGAGGGTGAGCCGGGCACAGCCAATTATAAAATTACTGAATATGATCAATACGGTATTTATGTGCCTGGTACCAGAGATGGTATGAGGCCGGTTGCATCCAACAAGGCGATACCGAGCAGTGATCTGTGGAAGTCCGATAAGTTTAAGCATAAAGCAGAATTACAATGGCGTCTGACCGTGCCTGTTTCAACACTGATTATTGCCATGTTGGCGTTACCTTTAAGTCATACAACGCCTCGAAGCGGCCGTTATGCAAATCTTGCGTTAGCGATGGGGTTGTACCTGGTGTATTCAAATTTACTGGCTGTCAGTACCACCTGGATTGAAAAAGAAACCATCCCGATATGGATCGGTACCTGGTGGGTGCATGTGCTGGCGTTGATTTTTCTGTTTGTGTTATTAAAACTGAAGGGCCATGCTTTCAATTATAGAAAGACTGCGGTGTCTTCAGGGCAGGGAGTGTCAGGCAGGGGCAGTGACGCATGATTCTGGATCGCTATATTGCCCGTTCAGTCATCAAGGGTGCACTGAGTGCGATGCTGGTGTTTGCAGCGCTTTTTATTTTCATTGCTCTGGTCAAACAGTTCAAGTCAATTGGCATCAATGATTATGGCTTGCTGCAGGCTTTTTCTTATGTTCTGCTGATTTTACCGCAGCGCCTGTATGAGCTTGCACCTTCCATGATTCTTTTAGGTGGTTTGATTTCGCTGGGCACGATGGCAACCAATTCCGAACTGGTAGTGATGCGCGCATCGGGTATCAGTGTTCCCCGAATAGTACGTTCGGTATTACAGGCAGGTTTTATATTAGCCATGTTTGTTGCTGTGGCTGGCGAGTATCTTGTGCCTTACACTACCAATATGGCAAAAACACTACGTGCAACGGCGATGGATGATCGTATGTTGGCGGGTGGTTCGCATGGCTTGTGGGCGCGAGACGGCAACCGCTATTTAAATGTACAAGACGTTTTGCCGGAATTGCAGTTGAGGAATATTAAAATTTATGAGTTGGACGAAAATCGCCTGCTTAAAAAAGTGACGCATGCAGAACGAGCGCATTTTGAAAATGGCTATTGGGTTTTAAGCAGTGTAGAACACAGCGTTTTTTCAAGCGAGGGTGTCAGCGTTTTAAAAAGCAAACAGGAGCAATGGCCTGCTTTAATCAAAACCGAGTTGTTTGATGTTCTGAAGCTGGAACCGGCAGATATGTCGGCACAGGACTTGATGAAGTACGGTGATTACTTAAATGAGAATGAGCTGGACGCCGTAGCTTATCAGCTGGCATTCTGGATAAAAGTGTTTATGCCCGTCACCTGTATAGTGATGTTATTGGTTGCTATGCCACTGGTTTTTAACACCACACCTAGATCGGGTGGTACCGGGCAGCGTGTACTGGTTGGACTGCTTCTGGGTATCCTGTTTTACGTGTTTAATCGAGCCGTCAATCACCTGGGTGTTGTTTACGGATTACCCCCGGTCCTCAGCGTATCCCTTCCGTTGGTACTGATCGTTTCTATTAGCGTTGTGCTAATACGCCGTATTCGTTGAACCCTTCTCTTGCGAACCATATTCGGTTCGCTGTATCCAGATTAGTCCATCTAGTGATGAGTTATTGGGTGCTTTGCTGCAAATCGGCTTTAGTTTTTAATACAAATAAAACCGATAAAAACTTTTAGCTGCGAAAACGCGAAAGTTAAAATAAAAAAACGATTTTTTTGCGCCCTTTGCGTTTTTCGCGGCTAAAGATTTTGCTTTTATTTAGTCTCTCAGATCAATTAAAGCGCTATCAGACAACCTGTCATGCCAGGTTTGTTTTTTGCTACTGAACAGCGACCAGACAAATCCCAGCCCAACAAACAGCCATGAAACGAGTGCAGTAGTCATCCTTATGAAGGCTTGCAGCCAGGTTATGTTTTGATGGTTGTTGCTGACCAGTTTGATTTTCCATGTCTGCATCCCCAGCGTTTGACCACCATGCGTCCAGAACCAGCCGTAATAAAAAAAAATTATAGCTAAAAGATAAAAAACAAAAAAAGCATGATAAGGGTTATCAGGCTCTACAGGCTCACCGTGGTTTAATGCAAATGCAATAGCTGTGGCTACGAAAAGAGTAGCAATAAGCAGCAGCAGATCATAAAAGATCGCCAACATTCTACGTATTAAGCCAACGTACACGGTTGCTGGTTTATTGATATCCATCATAGTTGTTGCATGGCGGGTAAAAACAGATGAAGCAGGTGGTACATTGTAACGTTAAATTAGCTTGTTTTTGCGGTTTTGTGATATATGCTCGGATGATGGATGAAATCAAGAGTTTATTATGAAGTTAAATAAAACGGGTGTTTGTGCTCTTCTGCTTGTTGTTTTTTCACAACCTGCTTCTTCAGTACCGTTTTCGTTAGAAGCAAGATCATTGGGTATGGGTAACGTCGGTGTGGCAACTGCGGATATGGCATCAGCTGCCTTTGTTAACCCTGCCATGCTTGCTTACCAGCGGGAGAATAATGCCTTTTCGCTTTTGGCGGGTCTGGGTGGTTTTCTCAACGATAATGAAGGCCTGATTAATGATATCGATGCTTTTCAAAGCGCTTTAAATAGTAATCCTGCTGAAGCTGCCAATATACTTGCAGAAATAGACGGAAAATTTATTGCACCTGAGCTATCAGCTGCCGTGTCTGTCGGTTTTGCAAGCGACACCTATGCTATGGCCATTAGCGCGAGGCGTGATGCGCTCGCAGTGGGCACGCTAACTGAGTTTGATTTGAATCTTGCTGATCCCACTAAAAATATAGTTGAAATTCGGGGGGTGCAGACAACTGAAGTGAGTGCGTCTATCGCGCGTAATTTCAACATGGGAGGACATAAGCTTTCGGTAGGTATAACACCCAGGATTGTAAGTGTTGAAACAATTAGTCTTAGCGAGTCAGTCACAACCATCGGCACAAATCTAAAGGATTTGCTGAATGAAGATCAAGTTCAGAATTTGGGCGAATACTCGACTTTTGATCTGGGGATTGTGTATGGGCTGTCTGACAACATACAGCTAGGACTGGTAGGAAAAAATATAATCACTGAGGAAGTGAATATTATTTCTCAGCTAGGTGGTGTGCCAGTAACACTCAGGTTTGATTCAAGTTGGCGCGCAGGTGTGGCGTATAGAAACCGTTTTCTAACAATAGGCGTAGACCTGGATATTGTGGAAAATGACCCAATTGTTAAGGGTGCTGCGTTTTCGGGGCTTAAAACACAGATGGCATCGTTTGGTGCGGAGTTTAATACGTTTGATTTTGCACAGTTGCGAATTGGTGTGATGAAAAATATTGCTAGTGGTATATCTGATGGCCTGGGAAATCCATTTTATACGATAGGTGTTGGTTTCTGGTTGGGTTTTGTGCTGGATGTTGCAGTCGTTTCCGGTGAGGGCGAGTCGTTGGGTGCTTTTGTACAAACCGGGTTCAGGTTCTAGTTTTTTTGGTTAAAAGTTAAAGTTGTAATAATTTCACCGTTTTTATTTTTAAAATCAGAAGAAAACATGTTGATTTTAAATTAAAAAAACATTTGCTATATTAAAAATTCGTTTTATACTCCTGATGGTAACTCACACAAGAGGATGCACAAATGGCTCGAGCTAAAACTAAGAAGAAAACAGCGCAAAGTTGCTAAAAGAAAAGTAACTAAGCGTAAAGTTGCAAAAAGAAAAGTAGCTAAGCGTAAGACCGCTAAACGTAAAACTGCCAAACGTAAGACAGCTAAGAAAAAGACTGCCAAGCGTAAGACAGCTAAGCGTAAAACAGCTAAGCGTAAAACAGCTAAGCGTAAAACTGCTAAGCGTAAGACAGCTAAGCGTAAAACTGCCAAGCGTAAAACAAAGCGTAAGACAGCTAAACGTAAAACTGCTAAGCGTAAGACCGCTAAACGCAAGACTGCCAAGCGTAAAGTCGCCAAGAAAAAGGCTACGAGAAAAAAGCGCCGCTAGCTAAACAGAGCTTGCGTGACCGTATTAAGGCGACCAACGAGGCCCTGGCAACTGCCAAAGCTGAACTGGAAGCAATAAGGAGACGTCTGGCTCTATTGCGATAAAAGACTGAAAGGTCTGGAAAAGGGTATTCACTTCGGTGAGTGCCCTTTTTTATGCTCTGGCATATTTCGACTAAAATAAGGGACAGGGTTAGTATCTCGAGTATCGATATGGCAAAAGTAGACCACATTCCATTGAAAGAGCAGAAACTGCTGGAGCGGTTTATTGACCATTTGTGGATGGAAAATGGTCTTAGTGAGAATACATTGGCGGCTTATCGTAATGACATTGCCGGTTTTTCAGCATGGATAACAGAAAAAGGAAAAATATTGATTGAAGTCAGCACAGTTGATATTCAGGCTTATCTGGCTCGTCGATTCGAAACTGGACATAAAACACGTTCAGCGGCGAGGCTGCTGTCTTCATTGCGGCGTTTCTATGGTTTTTTGTTGCGTGAAGGAAAGTTGGCTGAAAATCCGACAAATTTGCTGGAATCCCCTAAAGCCGGCCACGCTTTGCCGGTTACCCTGAATGAACATCAGGTAGAGCAGTTATTAGAAGCGCCTGATGTTTGTGATGATCTGGGATTGCGTGACCGCGCCATGCTTGAATTACTTTATGCCACCGGTTTGCGTGTGACGGAATTAATTACCCTGCAATTGTCACAGGTCTCGATAGAACCGGGTGTGTTGCGTGTTATTGGTAAAGGGGATAAAGAGAGACTGGTTCCAGTTGGCGAGGTGGCGCTGGAGTGGTTGGCAAAATACCTGAATCAGGCCAGACCGGCTTTATTGCAAAACAAAATGGCGACAAGTGCCCTGTTTGTAACGCGACGAGGCCAGGTGATGACGCGCCAGGCTTTTTGGTACATGATCAAACGATACGCCATTAAAGCTGGAATTGCGGGTGATTCCCTGTCACCTCACACATTGCGCCATGCTTTTGCTACCCATTTACTGAATCATGGCGCTGATTTGCGCGTAGTACAGATGCTTCTGGGGCATAGCGATATTTCGACAACCCAGATCTATACGCATGTGGCGGATCAGCGCTTACGTGATCTTTATAATCATCACCATCCACGTGCCTAGTTTGCTGTAAAAGTTGATAGCCTCATACACCAAAAACAGGGAATTAACTTGGTGGGGAATCATCTATAATATGCGCTGTCTACAATACAAGACGAGCTTTCCGGAATTTTGAGTCATTTTTGGTGTTTATTTTATGAAGTTACTAAATAATTTTTTGTTGTCAGCCATGCTTGTGCTGATGTCTGCTAATGCGACTGCAGCTGAATCGGCGATTGATACGCTGGAAAAAAATCTGGCTGAGCATGTGCCTGGCGCCGTGGTGTCACGCATCAAGGAAACCCCCATCACTGGCGTCTATGAAGTTATAGTCGGTTCAGATATTTACTATATGGATGTGGGTGCACGCTACATCATCAACGGCGATCTGATTGATCTGGCGACCAAGACTAATTTTACCGAGGAAGCTAAAACTTTTAACCGAAAGATGAAAATAGCGGAAATGGGTGAAGAAAACATGGTGATATATGCGCCCAAAGTGGTTGATCACACTATTACCGTTGTGACGGATATTGATTGCCCTTATTGCCGTCGTTTGCACAGCGAAATGGATGAGTATATGAAGGGCAATGTAAAAGTCCGTTATATTTTTATGCCGCTTAAAGGCCAGGTTGATTTTGATAAAACAGTCAGTGTCTGGTGTGCAGAAGACAGAAACCTGGCGCTGGATATGGCAAAGGCAGGCGATGACCTTGAGAAGGTCAACTGCGATAACCCGATCGAGAATCATCTGAAAATTGCCAGAGAGCTGGGTGTCCGTGGCACGCCGGCAATCATTCTGGAAGATGGCACCATGTTGCCGGGTTATGTGCCTGCGAAAAAACTGGTTTCTGAATTAAACAGGTTACAGGCAGCAGCTGCCAACTAAAGTTATAACCAGATTAGTTTTGCACAAGCGGTGAATAACAGGCCGCTGCGGATAACATGATTCGGCCAGATTCGCTGCACGCCCTCTCTGTATAAACTCATTTGTTGCCTGAATGATTCGGCTTTCGCTTTCGCTGTTTCATGCGTTATATGCGAGTGTGTTTTGTAATCAATCAACAGAATCTCTTTTTCACCAATCACCAGACGATCAATCAGACCGTAAACGGTTTGATGGTTGGTTTCGTACAACAGGGGCATTTCGTTGTGGTTTTGTGAATTTTCGGGTGGTGTGAAGATGGCTTCAAACTCAGTGGTTTTGCTGATTTCAAGGGCTTCTTTCAGCCAGTTTTTTAGATCGGAATTTTTTATGCTCAAGCCATTTTCAGAGGCGAGTTGTAGAAGTATTTCCTGTGGTGATAGTGCTTTTTTACGACTCAGTAAATCCAGTGCGCGGTGAATGGCAATACCGCGAATTTGTCCGTGTTCCGGCTCGAGTGGATCATCCGCCGCTGCAAAACTGTCGTGATGTTGATTGGCGCGGCTGGGTGCAATCATATGCTCTGTTGGTGGCAGGGTTTTAATCGGTAAACTTAATTCAGCCGGTATTTCAATTGCCTGTTTGCGGGATGTGATGGTTTTTTTGGCGGTGGAGGCAGCCTCCTGTTTTCCGAAACAGTAAGTCAAAATGCCGTCAGCCTTGTCGGTGGTGATTGACGTCATGGCATTGTGCAACAGTTGATACCATCCTGAAGATGAACGCTTTGCGGCAACACCGGAGATAAACAGATATTCCCTGCTGCGCGTTAATGCAACATAGAGAAGATTCAACTGTTCGCGCGCCTGGGCTATGGCTTTTTGCTGTTGAACACCCTCCGTAATCGTGTCTGTTTTATCTTTACTCATCACCAGCTGCACGCGTTCCGGTTTTTTGGCATTCGCCGGCCAGTTAACCAGTGCGGTATAGGCATCCCTGGCACTGGCACCACTATCGCAGTCTGCAAGAAACACCACGGGTGATTCCAGGCCTTTGCTGGCGTGAATAGTCATCAAGCGCACGCGCGATTCACCAGCACTAATAACCGGTTCATCAGGCGCACTGGCTTCGGGCTGTCGTAAACTGCGTAGATAATGCAGAAAATGACTCAAACTGGGATAACGGCCACTGTCCAGTTCCAGTGATAATTCGAGGAAGCGTTGCAGGTTAACCTGTACACGTTGCTTGTAGGTATCCGCAACCGATGCTGTGTAACGTTGTTGAATATTGGCTTCCGCGTAAATTTTATCCAGCAGGTCATGTACCGGAACCGTGTCAACCAACTGATGCCAGCGAGGTAAAAGACGGGCAGCACGTTTCAGTGGATGTTTTATATCCAGATGCTCGGGTAACAATTGCAGTCTTTTATACCAGTGTGATTCTCCCTTAATTTGAGCCAGTAAAATCAGGTCGTCATCGGATGCATCAAAAATGGGTGATTTAAGTACCTGCGCAATCGCCAGGTTATCGAACGGTGTCATCAGACTATCAAGAAGTTTTTCAAGATCCTGAATTTCAAGACTATCCAGCAAGGTGCCTCGCTGGCTACCGATGAAGGGAATCTTTTTTTCACGCAAGGCTTTTTCATAGATATCAACGTGTGTGCGCTTGCGCAGTAAAATCATGATGTCATGATAGCCAAGCGCTGATGTGGAAATTAAATCCTGTATCTGCCTGGCAATGTTTTCTGCTTCATCGCGACGTGCGGTGGCTAAATTTTCTACGCGCGGTTCGAGTAAAGGATTGCGAAATTCGGTGACGACAGGTTCCTCATTGAGTTCCTCTTCTTCGAACAAAGGAGTCAGCATCACCTGTCCGTGCTGGTGTTTGAGATGTGTTCCGTGTTGCGTGTAAGCCGGCATCAGCTGAAGCACTTCGTCCTGCTGAAAAACCTGGTTAACAAAATCGATAATCGCCGGCGAAGATCGCCACGAAGAATCCAGCGGTGTCGCCTGTGCCTGCAGATGTTCGTGTAACCACTGCGAAGCCTGCGATTGCAAAGCCGGATTGGCACGTCTGAAACTGTAGATCGATTGTTTTTCATCACCCACCAGGAAAACACTGCGCCATCGTTCATTGGGATTCGCCGCCATTTCTTCCAGCAGGGGTGACAGCAATTGCCACTGCGTCGGGTTGGTATCCTGAAATTCATCAATCAGAAAATGATCAATGCGCTGGTCAACTTTATACTGCACCCAGAGTGCATTATCCGAAGTGTTAAGCAGGCGATAACAGTTCCACTCAAGATCAGTGAAATCAAGTACCCGAAGCTCACGTTTCAAACGCTGGAAGATTTCAATGAAACAATGGCCAGCCCGGTACCACGCCTGATTAATTTCGAAGATTTGAATACGTAACAGTGCATCGCTTGCCTGCAGAATTTGTTCACATAAACTTGCGTGCAATTCCATAAAACGCGCCTGTCCTTGCGCAGACATGCTTTTTTCCTGTGCTTTTGAGGCTTTACATACCCTTGGTTGTCCTTTTGCAGTTAAAAACACTGTTTTAAGGCGCTCCAGTGCTTCTGTATCGAAACTTTTTTGTAAAAGCAGGTCTTCTATAAGTTTTGCATGTTTAACGTTTGTAGCGGTGCTGTGTTTGCGTAGCAGCGCAGCAAACTCATTAATTTTTTTATTAGTGATGTCATTAAAAAATTGCACCACCGGATCAGGCATATCGATTAGTTGTAACTGTTGTTGCAATTGCTTAATGGCATAGTCAGCAGGTGATGCCTGGTTTTCCGTGTAAGCCCACCAGTCACTTCGATGCGATAACATGCTGGTCAGTGCTTTACGCGTGTTCGACGGGCCGTTGCCGGTTAACATCAGGTAATCAAGATCATTCGCTAGCGCACCATCAGCATCGTCTGTCGCTTCTTTAAACAAACCTTCCCAGGCTTGTTGTTCAAGCAGACTGGTATTTTCGGTTAACTCAAAACCTGGTGGTACATCAGCTTCCAGTGGAAAGCGCGATAAAATATCCTGACAGAAAGAATGAAAAGTTTGCAGCCTTACCGGGGTAAGATGATGCAGTAATTCTTCGTAGAGTTTTCTTGCACGTTGTTGAGCTTCGGTGGATGTTTCTGCACCGATGACTTCAAGCATTTTTATTAACCCAACGTCATCCGAAATGGCCATTTCGTAGAGTTGTTTGTACAGGCGCATTTGCATTTCAGCAGCGGCTTTTCGGGTAAAGGTGAGCGCCAGTATGCTACCGGGTTCAGCGCCCGCCAGTAGCAGGCGGATGGTTCTTGTTATTAGTAGCCAGGTTTTGCCGCTACCAGCGGAGGCGGTAACGGTGGCGTTGAGGTTGGGGTTGGTAGCGGAGAGGGGATTGGGGGTGGACATTGTTTGCTTAGCTTAAGCAGTTGGGGGTTTTTTGTCATCCTGCTTTTGCCGTCATTGCGAGCGGTAGCCGCTAGTTTGTCATCCTGAGGAGCCTGTTTTTGTTTTATAGGCGACGTGAGGATCTTCGCTTTTTCTTTTCCTTACCGTCATTCCGGCATGTTCTTAGCCGGAATCTGGCATTTTGCCGTCATTGCGAGCGGTAGCGCGGCAATCTTGGTTTCACCTTTTTCCAATTCTGAACGGTTGTTGGTAGTGGGTATTATTCGGCGCGTCCATGCGCCTCACCCTTCGGGCTCGCTTCGCTCATGCAAATTTGATCCCATCAAATTTGTCGCACCCACGGGCGAGGTACTTTCTTTGTATGGATTACGTCCATGTAATCCACCCTACGGGCCATGCTTCGCATGTTCAAAACCGCTCCCGGCGGTTTTGTCTACAGCA
>QIHT01000147.1 GCA_003229115.1 Gammaproteobacteria bacterium
ATGTGCGTGATATGAATTTGTTTAGTGTGTTTAGTATTCCGCACATAAACCAGGTTTATACTTTTTATCGCGGTAGTTTGCATCAAGGTAAGGCCAGTGTTGGTGAAGAAACGGAAGAAATTGCTTTAGTTGCTGAACAGGACGTCCCCTGGGATAAACTGGCTTTTCCGGTGGTCATTGAGACACTGAAACTTTATTTCACGGATCGCGCAAGCGGTGATTTTAAAACCCATTGCGGTGAGATACTGAAAAAAGCCGACGACAAGCTGGTTGCTACAGTGTATGAGTGATGTGCAATTTTTGAATGGTCGCTTGTAACGCAGAGGCGCGGAAAAACATTTACAGATATTATTTGCCACAGAGGTCACAGAGCACACAGAGAAAAACAACGTTTTGGTTTCAGGCTTTCTCTGTGTGCTCTGTGACCTCTGTGGCAAAAGACTGTCTTTTTTTACTAAACAATAATCTAATCGATATTTTCGATGTTAACTTCCTGAGTATCTTCCACAGGAAGATCAAAAATTCGGCAATAAAAGTAAAGTTCTGACTCCATCGCTTTTTCTATGGTTTCGGCTTTCCTGAAACCATGTTGCTCACCTTCAAATGCAACATAAGCAACAGGTATACCTCTGTCTTTAAGTGCGATAAACATTTTTTCTGTCTGCTGTTTTGGCACTACCTTGTCTTCTGTGCCCTGAAAAAAAATAACAGGGCAATGAAGCTTGTCAACGTGTTGTAGCGGCGAACGTTGATGATAGAGTTTGCTGCTTTCAGGGAAAGGTCCAACGAGCCGATCAAGATACCGTGATTCAAACTTGTGCGTGTCCTGAAGTAACAATTCAAGATCGCCGATGCCGTAATAACTGGCGCCAGCCGAAAACACATCATGAAAAGTAAGCGCGCATAAGACTGTATAGCCGCCGGCACTACCGCCTTTTATTATTAATCGATCAAGGTCAGCAAGGCCAAGTTTGCACAGATGTAAAGCGGCATCGCAGCAATCCTCGGCATCACGTATGCCCCAGTGGTTATTTAGTCGTTCTCTGTAGGCTCTGCCGAAACCTGTGCTGCCACTATAATTTACATCCAGTATGGCAAACCCTCTTGATGTCCAGAATTGTTTTCGCATGTCTAAAGTTGCATCGGACATGGCGGTTGGGCCGCCGTGTGTTAAAACGATCAATGGCGGATATTCATCCAGGGTTGCAGAATAGTTATTATTGAGAGGCGCGTAGTAGATAGCAAAAGCATCGTCATTGTTGCGTGTCGGGAATTTTATTGTTTTTCCGTAAGAATAAAAAGAATCATTCGTATTCGATGCGATAGCTGAGCGAATATGCTGAGTTTCGTCAGTTGAATTGTTGGTGTAAATGATTTCGGGAAAACTGCTTGCTGAAGATGCGATGAACCAGTGGTTGCCGCTAAATGATTGTATAGAAGAAAAACTGTTCCACGGTGTGCCTAGTGATGTTAGCGTATTTGTCTCAATATTGAGTATAGAAAGATCTGCAATACCATTATCAATGGGCGCGCATAATATTTTATGACTGTTTACAAATGCATAGGATGATTGCGAGAAAACCCATTGCGGCAAACCAAATTCTTTTTGTTCATTAGTGAGTGGGCGACTGTCATTGTCCCGGTACTGGTAGAGATTCCACCAGCCCGAAACATCTGAAACAAAAGTTAAAATGCCATCAGGCGACCATTCTGGCTGAAAAATGGAGATGCTATTGGCGCCGGCGATTAGTTTTTTATTGCTCAGCGTGTTGTCCTGGTTGATGTTGGCAGTCCATAGTTCAGTGCTATCCCATGGCATATCGGGGTGATTCCAGCATAACCACGATAACTTACCATCACATGGACTCAGCCGTGGATTGGAATAAAAATCATAACCAGAACATAAAGTGCTGGTTTTACCGTTTGATACGTCAATCGAAATTAAGGTATTAACTGGTTCTGTTTCAGAGCCTGAGTCGTGCTGACAAATACAGAGTAAGCTTTTACGGAATGCGTCATAATAGAGATCGGCATACTGAATATCGCTGGTTTGTGTTATTGCACGGGGTGACGTCAGTTCATTGAGAAAGTAGATGTTCTGGTCATCATCATTAACAAAGAATACGCCGTTATCTGATAGACAATAGACACCCCCACCGTACTCGTGTACACGGGTACGAGCACTATATGGTGCAGGAAGTAAGTCCACGCTTTGTTTCGATGTGTGCTTAACGATGACGCAACGTCCTTTTTCGCTGGGTCGTCTTTCGATCCAGTAGGTTCCTGAGGCGTGACATTTAATCTCGTCTAGAGTCACGGAATTAGCTGTGATAGATGAACTGCTAACAGGTGATGGCCATGTGCCATAAGGCAGGATTTTTTTTGCGGTCATGAAGGGTGATATTTAGATAGATAAAATCACAGTAGCTTAATATACTGCCAGGTATAGTGTGATATTTTTACAGGACAAGCGATAAACGTGGTTGTTGGTGTGACAGGATTCCCTGATGCTTATTAAGCTGGCTATTTTACTGGTTGTGGTCGGTATTCTGATGCTTGTTGTCGGAATATTTATAGCGCGCCAATACACATTGCGAGCAAAACTGCTAACAGCATTCCTGGTTATTGTGCTGGTATCGATGGGTGTGCTGACATTGTTGAGCAGTTACATCATGGGCGAAAGTCTGTCGAAAAGCGCTAACCAGATGCTGGCTTCAGCGGGCAGGCAATACGCTGACAGGCTGGATGAATTTAACCATGGCAACATGGAGTCAGTTCAGGTTGAAGCCAGGCTGCCTGCTATCGTTAATTTCCTTTCAATGAAGCTCGAACCCTATAACCGGCAAACAATGCTGGAAATTCTGATTGCATTGAAAGCAAAACAAAATGCCAGAATCACTTCCTACGCCATACTTAATGCCGATGGAGTTAATGTACTGGATACAGAAATGGATAATGTTGGTAAGAAAGAGAGTGATGCACTTTATTTCACTGAGGTACATAGAACCAGACTTGTCTACAGATCACCGGTAATGTTTACCGACGACGAAGAGCCTTCTTTGTACTTCAGTAGCCCCATTGCTGATTTGTCGGGACGTTTTCTGGGCGTGCTGCGTGCCAGGTATAAAGCGGATGAACTTGATAAAATTATTACCAGTGCCCGTGGTTTAGCCGGTTTAGGCTCATTTGCAGTCCTGCTGGATGAGAACTTGTTAAGACTTGTGCACGGGCGTCGTAGTGACCTTCGATATACATTGGCAGCTACCATTGAAGAAGAGAAATTAAAAAAACTAAAAGAAAGATATTTTTTACCTGTTGAAACCGGTGTTGGGGTGGTTGAGAGCCTGCAATGGAAAGAAGCTATTGAAAATGCGGTACAGCGACAACAATATATTGAAGATCAGTTCTTTGGCCTGGGGACTGCTGTTTTTTCTGCAGCTGTTATCAGACTGGATACCGCGCCGTGGTTGCTGGTTTTCGCCCAGTCACAGGAGTCTGTTTTAGAACCGGTAGATAAACAAATTCAAAGCTCACTTCTATTATCAGCGTTGGTAGCGTTAGTTGTTGTTCTTATTATGCTGGGCGCAACACAGTTTTTGCTTGGCCCTGTTCGAAGACTTACTACTGTAGTTGAGAAAATAGGTAAAGGTCATTTAGATATATCGGCTAATGTAGAAGCAGATGATGAGGTGGGGCATCTGGCAAAAGCTTTTAATAGTATGACGCAAAATGTTAATGGTCTGATTGTTGATCTGGAAAGAGAAGTAGATTTACACAAGCTGACGGCGGATAACCTTAGAAAGCTGTCGCAGGCTATAGAGCAGAGCCCGGTTTCGGTCATGATTACGGATCTTGATGGCGATATCGAATATGTAAATCCGGAATTTACAAGGGTTACCGGTTATCATGCGGATGAAGTCATCGGTAAAAATCCCAGGATGTTGAGTTCAGGAGAAACACCGTCATATCAATATAAGAACATGTGGCATGCTATAACATCAGGCAGATCGTGGAGT
This sequence comes from Gammaproteobacteria bacterium, assembly GCA_003229115.1. Taxonomy (GTDB): domain Bacteria; phylum Pseudomonadota; class Gammaproteobacteria; order SZUA-229; family SZUA-229; genus SZUA-116. The sequence goes on from QIHT01000147.1 coordinate 4,017, forward strand.
GGTGAACTCTATAATAAAAAGAAAAACGGTGATCTTTTCTGGGAAAGTATGACTTTATCGCCGATAAAAAACGAAAAAGGAGAAAACACGCACTATCTGGCCATCAAGGAAGATATAACCTTACGTAAGGATTACGAGGAAAGATTGTTGTACCAGGCGAGTTACGACAAGCTGACTGACTTACCTAACCGTTCACTGGCTTATGACCGCTTGCAGCAGTCGATTGCAAACGCAATTCGCGAGAAAAAACATATCGCTGTTATATATCTTGATTTCGATCATTTCAAAAATATTAACGACACACTAGGCCACGCAGCAGGAGACAGGTTTCTTGTGAAAATGGCAGGCAGAATAAAAAACTGTGTGCGTGACGTTGATACAGTTGCAAGATTGGGAGGAGACGAGTTTTTAATTATGCTTGCTGAAATCGGTAGTGAGAGGTCTGAAACAGGCGCGGAATATGAGCAATCTATAAGAAATAAAACAGAATTTATTCTGAAGGAGATTTCACGCCCATGCATGATCGAGGAAATGGAGTTTTCGGTTACAGTGAGTGCGGGTGTTGCACTGTTTCCAAGAGATGGCGAAGATCCCCATGTTTTACTGCGTAATGCTGATACGGCGATGTATAGAAGTAAGCGTAAGGGCAGAGATACCTATGAAATGTTTTCGCCCGAGATGAGTGATACGGTATTCAGGCGTGTGGAAATCGACAGTAAACTTCGCCGCGCGCTTGAAGAAGATAAATTTGAATTAAAGTATCAGGCACTAATGGATACACAAACGCGTGAAATTGTCGGCGCCGAGGCACTAATAAGATGGGAAGATGACGATCTGGGTTTTGTTTCGCCCGAGGTGTTTGTGCCGCTGGCGGAGGAAAGTGGCTTGATCGTTGATATCGGTGCATGGGTAATGGATCAGGCTTGCGCTGGTATCAAGCAGCTACAGATGGAGCATCCAGGTCGGGAGTTGTATGTGGCTATCAATCTATCCAGTCGCCAGTTCAGAGGGCGTGGAATTGTTGGGCTGGTAGCCGATACTTTGCAAAAACATAAGTTATCAGGTGATAGCCTTGAACTTGAAATCACCGAACGTTTGTTGATGAAAGATGTGCCGGAAGTGATAGCCACACTCAATAAGTTTAAGGAAATGGATACCCGACTATCTATTGATGATTTTGGTACAGGATATTCATCATTGAGTTATCTTAAACGTTTCCCCTTTGATGTATTAAAGATTGATCAGTCGTTTGTAAAAGATATTGGTGTTGATCAGGATGATACTGCTTTGTGCGAAGCTATTATTGCCATGGCGCACAGTCTGGGTCTAAGTATTATTGCCGAAGGTGTTGAGACAGAAGATCAATATGAGTTTTTGCGTCAGCGAGGCACGGAAACTATCCAGGGTTACTATATCAGTAAGCCGGTAGACCTCGATGGTTTCAGGAAGTTGTTAGGGCAGAAAGTGCCGACGGCCTGATTTGTTCGCATTCAATGGCTTTTTTTGAACCACAGAGAGCACGGAGGTACACAGAGAAAAGCCTATATTGATTTGTGCTTCGCACAAACAAAAAACTCTGTGTGCCTCTGTGCTCTCTGTGGTAAAAAAATAATATTTTCAGGCGTAGTCGTTAATCTTCAATCGTGTCATAAAGTTTTGTAGGCTTGCATAAGTGAAGCGTTGCAGGCATCGTCGCCACCCATGCCGGGAACGGCAAAGCCTTATCCCGGCCTACAATTAATCTATCGGATTTAATATTCCGCCCGTTTGTTACGAAAAACTCGCAGGCATATGGTTAATGCCAGCAGTAACCATGCAGAGGTGATGCCGCCACCTCCGCCACCCTCTTTTTTTGGCTTATTCGGGGTAGGCGGTGTAAAGGTATTGCCGCCAACGGTTGCTGTTCCGGTGCCGTCCAGTTTGAAAGTTACATTGGTTGCCTCGCCAATTATTACGGGCAACACCACTGTTGCGCCCGTATTACCTTCATAGGTTACGGATATTGCCGGGTTGAGGGGTGCAATAAAGGAGGCACTGTCTACGAGCTCTGAATGTGGCCCAACACTCGAGCTGCCGAAAAACATAAAGTTTAAAGAGTTGGCGTTGAGGGTGTAGTTCCCCGGAGGCAGATACAGACTAAAGAAGCCGGTGCCGTTTGCAAGGTAATCAGATATCACACTATAAACTTCCATGGTAGTTGTGTTCTGTACCCAGATATTTGCACCTGGAATAGCGGTATTGTCGGTTTGTAAAAACGTCCCCGTAATTTGACCGAGTTGTTGGTTTATATCAGTTGATGGATACAGCGTGGCAACTGAAATGATATCGTCTTGATGCAGGTCGGCGGTTGTTCTACATGCAATCGGGTACATTAGTGGGTATTCGCTTCCAGGGATAGCTGGGCAGGTGTCTGGCGAGCCCACATCAATATCGACGACTGCGTGATCGAGACCTATAAAATGTCCGATTTCGTGAGCAATAATTATTATGGTTTTTAATTGACTTACATTCGGGTCTTTGCCATTGATGACTGCAAATCCCTCAATATATGCAGATCCACCTTCAAAAAAAATAGAGGCGGCAAAACCACCGATATCATCACTCTGCATGCCGCCAAAAAAATTATCAATAATTGTACCATCAGCATCATAAATAACCGGGCTTAGTCCATCACCAGGTGGGATCGGTGCATCAATACCTGCGGGGATGAAAGTGGTGTAATTGTTGCCATCAACATTCTCGCTAATGTCGTTACCCTGAGTCAGATTGATAGTCGATAGTCCCAGATTAGTTGTTACTTCATTCCATAAACTAAACGCATTAAGAACCAGTGCGTCGCCTTCGGCATTGGTGGTGATTGCTGTTAGCATGCCAATGTCAAAATTTAGAACAATGTTTGGGTTTTGATACTTGACCGGGGTATTACCCGTGGGGCCTTCTAAAATGAGTGGGCCTGCAGCGTTGACACAAGTCATCGTCAAACCAAGTAAACAAACATAAAAAATCTTCATATTTATTATTCGGCAATCAGGTCGCGCACGGTTTGCAGAAATCCCGCTAATGATGCACCGCTTCGTACTTGTGGCGAAGATTTAGTTTCTTGTGTTTTTGTAGCTCTCGTTGAATTGGCACGAACCGCTTGAGCGGCACGACTATCGTTGATTGTGTTGACGCCATTTTGTTCACGTACGGTAAAATGCCCCTGACTGAGTCCGATTGGACTGGCAAAACCGAGCCTTGATTCTTTCGGCATGAAAACCACGGTTTTTTCTCCAATGGTGAAGCGTGGCACGCCATGAATTTTGTAGATAACCTTACTACCAGGTAACTGACCGCCAATTTGTTTGATGGTATGTGTATCGCCAGTGCTGCCTTTGATGACGTCGATGACATTAAACGTGGTGAAGGTTGCCACATGTCCACTAATTTCATCGATTTTAACTTCGTTGCTGATAACGCTGCCGTAAAAAATCAGCTCGGCTTTTTTAGACATGCGTTCCAGTGATATGGGTAACACGGTAGTAGCAAGCGCGGCAGTGGATATAAGCAGAGCCGGCAAGAGAGCGAGTAGTGTTTGTGATATTCGTGTCATCGTATTCAGGTATTTGCTGAGCCACTCATTATAACTTTTAGGTGTGAATCTTATGACAAATTAAATGTGTCATCGGTCACATAAAACAGACAGTTAATCGTCACGTGGCGGGCCAATCAGCTGGCCACTTTGCTGTAATTCGTCGATATAGCCAAAATGCGCCAGATCGGCCATGCGCTGTGGGTAAAGTATGCCATCCAGATGATCGCATTCGTGCTGCACGACACGAGCGTGAAAACCGGATGCCCTGAGCTTGATGGGATTGCCGGAAGGGTCAAAGCCCGTGTATTCGATATTGCAGTAGCGTGGTACCAGGCCGCGTAAGCCGGGCACGCTGAGGCAGCCCTCCCAGCCGTCCTCCATGGTCTCGTCCAGTGGGGTGATGACCGGATTAATCAGTATCGTTTTGGGCACAGCATCGGCATCGGGGTAGCGCGGGTTGTCTTCAAAACCGAAAACCACCAGCCGCAGTTTGTGGCCAATTTGCGGTGCGGCGAGTCCGGCACCCTTTTCAGCGGCCATGGTATCCAGCATGTCCTCGATTAATTGATGCAGTTCAGCTGTGTCGAACTCGGTAATCTGATTGCAACGCAGTAGTAGCGCAGGATCGCCCATGCGCAGAACAGGTAAAACTGCCATATCACAACCCTCCTCATCCAGGCATAGCGCTAAATCATGCTAAAATACTGATTTTACAGTACTTGAAGAGTGTTAGGTCCAGTTGATGGGCCCGTGGTTATGAATAATTTAACAGAAGACCAGCGTCTTGCGATGACCCTGAAAATAATGGCCGCTGTCGATGAATGGGGCTTGAGTGGCGAGCAAATTCTGGCGGTACTGGATTTGCCTGATGGTGAACGAACCCGCCACCTTCAAAAATATCGCAAAGATACGCCATTGCCCGATGTTGAACAGGTGAACAACCGTGTTGTTCGTTTGCTTGGCATTATCGATGCGTTGCGCACGACTTACCCGAGAAATCTACAGATGGGAGCGCGCTGGATGAAAATGCCACATCGCCGTTTCAAAAAACGCTCGCCTTTAGTGACCATACTGGAAGATGGTGAAACCGGAGTTATAGCCGTGTTGTCTGAGCTCGATTGTACCTATGCCTGGGAGCTTAGTGGTTCAACTCGCGGGTAGTTTGCTGGTTGCTAGATATTTTTTTGCCACAGAGGCACAGAGTACACAGAGAAAACCTTTTCTGGTTCCCACGGTTTTCTGTGCTACCGCTCGCAATAACAAAAAGATATTGGCACTTCTCTGTGTGCTCTGTGCCTCTGTGGTGAAAGCTTTTGCAGTTAGCTCACCTACAATTAATACCCCGTCAGCTTGCTGCGGGGTAGTTTATTTGTGATGTGAACTCAAGAAGTGGTTACTTTTTACTGTCCTTAACAAGTTCGTAGGCTTTGCGAATTTCCTGGGTTTTTTCAGTGGCGACCTTAATCATTTCTTCCGGCAGGCCTTTTGAAACCAGCTTGTCGGGATGGTGCTGGCTCATTAAACGTCGATAGGCTTTTTTAATCTCATCGTCTGAAGCAGATTTACTGATGCCAAGAATAGCATAAGCATCATCCAGAGTTTGTGTCTGGTGTCCGGGAGACTGTGAGGCTCCGGCCGCAAACTGAAACAGATGTTCGAGTTGCTGGTGTGAAAAGCCGAGTACTTCACCGATATGGTAGAGCAATTGTTTTTCATCGCTGTGTAGATGGCCATCTGCCATGGCCATGGAAATTTGTATCTCGAGAAACATCTGCAGAAGATTACGCCGACGATGACATTCTTTTCTGAACTGATACAGCACCTCATCAAGGGGGAAAGTTGTATTTTTACCCTCGTTGAATAATTTTTTTGCAGCCTGGCGCTGTTCAGCGGTGAGTTGCATCTGCGACATAATGTGGCTGGCAGAAGCAATTTCATCGGCTGTGACTTTTCCATCGGCCTTGGCGACGTGGCCCATAGTAGAAAAAGTGGCCGAAAAGAAAGCCGCCTGTACGCGTTCCTGTGCGCCCGGGTCAAACTGGCCGCTTACATTTATACCGCGATCAAAATTTCCACCCAGTGCAGCGCCCAGCATAGCGCCGAGTGGGCCACCTAACATGTATCCCAGAGTGCCGCCTAGCAGCGTGCCCCACCAGGCCATTAGAAATTAGTGCTCATTTGTGATTGAAGCAATGAATTAGTCAAAAGTTGTGGTATGAAGAGTTGTGATTATACCTCAATAACTGGCGTGCTTAGTCCGAATGAAATTTATTTGAGCGTCTAAGGAGGTAAGTAGCGCTACATCTTGCAATTGCAAGGATGGATTTAGAAGTAGGCCTGCATAAGGGTCGTTGCAGGCATGGCTATACTGCCGGAAATTGCCGGGAACGAAAAAACCTTATCCCGGCCTACGGCGGTGCAGGTTTTCTGGCATTGCGAACAGCAATAGATTAAGCCAGCACCTTTGGTGAAGCTTAAGCTAAATCCTTAAACGAATTACGTAACACATACAGTAGTGGCAGCGGAATAACGTTTTTTAAGTTGTACCAATAGTCTTAACTGTTACTTAATTAGCAAGTTCACCGATAATAGCCTGGAGTTTTTCTATTTGATGTTCGATGTCCAGTGTTTCCAGTAGTTCCTGTTTGGCCAGGTTAGGGATTGGCAGAAGTTCGCTTAGCCGGTTACACACGGTATTGGCGGATGAAAAATCAATGTTTGAATATCTTTGTGCTACAAAAGGGTGTTTTGATAACTGTTGTAATGTTTTTACCAGGTCGTCATGTTTATTGTTAAGTGCTGCTGCCTGTTCATCACAATTTCCGAGTTCAATAATCTTGCCAACCAGCAGTCCGTCATCTTTAGCAGTGGTTGATTGCAACTGCACTCGCCGCACGCCTTGAATAGTAATGCCGAGCAAGCCATTATCGAGACTTTCCCAGTCAATGATTTTTACATAGGTTCCTATTCTGTGAATTTCAGGAACATCATTAACTTCTTTGCCACTACTTATTAAAACAACGACAAAACCGAGATCGTTTTTCATGCAGGATTTGATCAGATTTAAATAGCGTTGCTCAAATATTTGTAGAGGTAAAACCCCACCTGGAAAAAGAACAGTATCAAGAGGAAAAAAAGCATGTGTTTCTGTAGTGTTATCCGATGTCACTTGCCACCTGATGTTCAATGATCATGCGTCGATAATTTTGCGCTTCTTTAACGTTGCCTGTTTTAACCATGTACTCGACAATATGGTGGCAGCAATCAGTGGTGCGATCTTTAAAGATATCCATAGCGATTTTTAAAGCATCAACCCCGGCGCCGTCGCCAGCGTCCAGTAATAGTCGCCCGAGTTCGTAGCAGACTTCTGGATCCATCAAGTTTGTTTTGATTATTTCCTGGTATAGCGGCAAGGCTTTTTCAGGCGTCACATATTTTTCAATGAGAAGCAGATACTCTTTTGCTTCAGCATTCGATAGTAATGCCTGCGCCGCTTGTTTGCGAAGTGATTTTAGGTGTCTTTTTTCTTCAATGCCCTGTGTATAACGATGTGCCCATATGGTTTTATTTTTTAAGTACCAGATATTGTCGAGCTGTTTCTGGATATCCATTAATTTAGCGCCGAGAAAATGATGTGCTGCAGATTCTTTTTTTGGCAGTGGAGTGACAAAGTCTTCATGACCAATAGCAGAAAGCCGTTTAAGCAGATTGGGCATTTCTGAGCCGGGTCCGGGTTCGCGGTTAACTTCCAGTTCGTAATAATGCTGTGCCGTATCAATGTCGAGCGCCTGATTCATTACGGATTCCATGGATTTGTAGGGTAGATAGGTGGGTTTAGGTGTTTTGTATGCAGATTCGTTTAATTCAGGCCAGAAATTTAATTTTAAGTAACGTTTTTTTATCGAAAAAACAGCAATCGCCTCAGCTGCATTTTCTGCAGATGTTATTTCAAGTATGCATTTATCCTTAACAAAAAAACCATGTTTGGCGGCCGCAATAGTGCATGCATTAAATAGAGGTGCGTACCAGAAAAAAAACAATCTAAGCAGCAGGGTTTCTGCCTGCCATGATTGATTGTAATACTGTGCATACATATTCCAGATATTTCTCAGGTAGATAATACGTATGGAACGGTTGTTCCTGTTTTTTGCCAGGTGACCAATTTGTCTTGCTAGTAAAAGTTTTAAATGAAGCGGCGATATACAGGACACTACCGGTAATCCGATGAGTAGTGTATTGATATATTTTGAAGGGAAGCCGCTGGCGGGTGTTCGAATTAATTCGATGCGAAAACGTGTAGTTAATTTAATGTGATGTATGGTCGGCGCATTGTATGTGTTGCACAGTTCCGTAATCCGATCAATCAGGATTGGGAACGATTTCGCGTCCAGTGGTTTACCAGCTGGCAGATCGACTTTAACTTTCGAGATTGCCATAGTTATCCATGCCGCAATACTGGTGCCGGCAATAAGGCCGGCAGCAAGTAGCCACTGCAGAGGATGCCATTGCATCGGGGAATCCTGTGTTATGGCATAAATCAGAAAAGCCGGCATGGCGATGACCAGTGCCGGGAAAAGTAACAGGTAAGCGCCGCCGAAAAAGGCCAGTATCCACACCAGTGTGTAGTACAGTCCGGGAGTTGTTTCTGCAAATGCATCCATGCGTTCCAGCAGTAGACGGCTTAGCAGTGACATGTCTCTGGAGTCTGGTAAAAAAGCTCGATTTTTTGCATATTTAGATTATTAACCGTATTGCCCTGCGTGTAATTAACAGGGCATTTATCGATAATACATATCATTTCACTAATTATAGTATTGATTTTGCAGGATTTTTATTTTTTTTCAAACTTCCAGGAAGTCATTAATGCGACATAACTATCAGCACCACGTAGTTCGGGATCTGGCGTGGGCTATTGCCAGCCCGCCCTTGCTCAGGTTAGAGCAAGCGGCCTGCAGCTGGTATGACAGTGACTGGTACCAGGATTTGTATATCACTTCACAGGATTGGTTGCAGCGCCTGGATCAGGCCCCGGAAGCATTGCAGGAGCTGCTGGACAGTCAGAAGGATCGGCGTCTGGGTCGGTATTTCGAAACCCTGTGGGCGTTTTGGCTGGAAAACAGTTCGCGTTTTGAAGTAATAGAACAAAATTTACCGTTAACAGACCAGGGCAGGACGCTGGGGGAACTGGATTTCCTGGTGCTGGATAAGACGTCCGGACAAAGCCTGCACTGGGAGGTGGCGGTAAAATTTTATCTGGGTGTGGGCGATACACGCCAACACAGTCGCTGGCACGGGCCGGCTAAGAAAGATCGCCTCGACCTCAAGGTTGAGCATCTACGTCATCATCAATCCGTTATCTGCCAGCGTCCGGTGGTACAAAAACTTTTGCAGGCGAGAGGCCGCCACGTAGATGCCTGTGGCGTCATTCTTAAAGGCAGGCTGTTTTATCCTTATGCTACTGGCGATCAGGCTTTTATTCCGGTTGATGCGGACCCTCATCACCTCAGAAGTTACTGGCTGACGGTGTCAGATTTGCAAAAAACAAACACAGCGACGAAATTGTTTTCTCCGCTGCTGGGCTATGGCTGGCTGGCGAGTGTCCGGCAGCACCAGAAAATGCTGTGGCTGAGTATGAATGAGCTGCTGGAAGCCATAACAAACGGGGATTTTCACCTGCCTCTTCATGTTTCATGCAAGCAACAAGATGTTACTGGCCAGCGATTTTTTATCGTGGCAGACCACTGGATGGATGATTTAAGTCAAGTCTGAATGGTGGTAAAAAACGCCAGAAAGTGCTTAAATTAGACCGTTAATAAAGTAGCGATGGACGGCATACCGATGGAAAGAAGCGAAGTTGTAAAGTTATTACAAAACCACGATATCACACCAACACGTCAGCGCATTGAGATTGCAGCGTTTCTTTTCCAGCGCGAGCAGCATCTTTCTGCAGAAAAAATTCTGGCCGAGGTCAATTTGAGCAGCCACAGGGTGTCACGAGCGACGGTGTATAACACCATGGGTCTGTTTACCAGCAAAGGTCTGGTACGGGAAGTATTGATTGACCGTGACCGGGTTTTTTATGATTCCAATAATACGCAACATCACCATATTTATAATGTTGATACGGGTGAGTTGAGTGATATTGAAAACGACAGGGTTAGTGTGGCGGGTCTTCCTGAGTTATCCGATAATGTGCAGATAGTCGGCACGGAAGTTATTATCAAAGTCTCGAATCTCTAGTTAAAAAGAACGATTAAAAAAGGGCGTGTTTTAACACGCCCTTTTTTTATGCATGCTTTTAATGGATTGTTGGATTAATCAAGATCCTTGAGTAAAGATGCCGTGATGTTATCTGTAACGGGATGTATCGAACAGGTGTAGCTGTCATGATCAATGCCTGCACCTAGCGTTGCACCTGCTTTTAGTGTTGCAACCATTTCTGAAGTCAGTTCAAAACGTAAAAAGTGTACAGCAGATGTTTTTGTTTCTGTTGCACGATCCATGTCTTCATCAGCAATAGCGAAAACCTTGCCATGGCCATTGACCTGTAACCAGGTGAGGCTTTCTATTCCGACCAGTTTTTCCAGCATGACTTTGCGTTCATCAATATCTGAATATTGAATCATCATAGTTGCTTTGAAATTGCTGCCATCAGGTATCAGCGGATTGTAAGTATTGAGTTCTTCGTTGATGTCACCAGTCTCAAAAATTTTCTCTGCTCTGAGCATTTCCTGTACCTGGTAATGCATGATCAACTGGTCTTCGAAATGCAGTACAACGTTGTCACCCAGTTCCAGCCGACGATTCTTTTTATGCGCCATAATTTTTTTACGAAAGTCATCGCGCATTTCTGAATAAGCTTCAAGTGAATAAAGGTCATCGCGGGTGAGTTTTGCCATAGAACAGTTCTCTAAATACCGTACGCCATGCGTATCAGGGAAAGTGGGTGTCTGGGTTTACTGCCATCGGCCAGTCCGGCTTCAATGTGGTGTCCTGCCATTGCGCAATCGCTGGTGTAGTGGTCAGCGCTGTTTTGTTTTACACGGTTAACCACAGGCCGACAGATTTTCATCGCAGTGTCATGAAATTCACTTTTGAACGTATAGGTACCATCGTGTCCGGAACAACGTTCAATCGGCAAAACTTCAGTACCAGGTATAAGTTCAAACATGTCACGGGTTTTCATGCCAATTTTTTGTACGCGTTGATGGCAGGCAACGTGATAGGAAATTTTCCCTAACGGTTTTTTGAATTCAGTATTAAGCCTGTTTTCTTTGTGGCGAAGCATCAGATATTCGAAAGGGTCAAACATCGCCTGCTGCACCTTTATGACATCAACTTCATCAGGGAACATTAATGGCAGTTCCTGTTTGAACATCAGCGTGCAGGAAGGTATGGGTGTAACAATGTCATAACCTTCATCAACAAGTTTTGCGAGCTGTTTTATATTATGATTTTTTGCTTTAGTGACCGCTTCAAGATCGCCTAGCTCAAGTTTTGGCATGCCGCAACATTGCATATTTTGTGCGAGTAAAACAGGTATGCCATTGTGTTCAAAAATCCTGATGAGGTCTTCACCGAGTTCTGGCTCATTGTGGTTGCCGTAACAGGTGGCGAACAATACAACTTTTCCTGTGGTCTTGCTGGTGGCTTGTATTTCGATATCCAGGGGTTTGCGTTTGGCATCACGTTTGTTCAGGGTTTTAGTATGGTATCTGGGCAATAAAGCATGCGGGTGAATGCCCAGTGTTTTATCAAGTATTTTTCGGGTTAAGCCGTTGTTATTAACCGCATTAACAGTTTGCGTGATAACTGGAATGCTGGCGAGTTTGCCCAGTGCGTCAGTTGATGTAATCAGTTTGTCGCGGGTTTTAACGTCACCTTTTTTAAATTTAATCGCTTTGGCACGTAACATTAAATGCGGGAAGTCCACATTCCATTCATGGGGTGGAACATAGGGGCACTTGGTGAGATAACACAGGTCGCAGAGAAAACAGTTGTCGATGACTTTCCAGTAATCTTGTTGGGCGACGCCATCGACTTCAAATGTTTCAGACCCATCGACCAGATCAAACAAAGTTGGAAAGGATCCGCACAGATTAACGCAACGCCGACAGCCGTGACAAATATCGAACACTCGTTCGAGTTCACTAAAGAGCGCATCTTCATTCCAGAACTCCACTTTTTCATGTCCCAGAGGGTGGCGGGTAGGAGCTTCTAAACTTCCTTCGCGTACACCAGATGTCATTGTGCTCTCCTTATAAGCAGCAAGAGCCAGCGAAACGCTGGCTCTTGTTTAGCCGAAAATATGTAAAATTAACCGTTCAGCCCATCTAATGCTTTCTGGAAGCGATTGGCGTGAGAACGTTCAGCTTTGGCAAGAGTTTCAAACCAGTCAGCGATTTCATCGAAACCTTCATCGCGCGCATCTTTTGCCATGCCCGGGTACATGTCGGTGTACTCGTGGGTTTCGCCTGCGATCGCGGCTTTCAGGTTGTCGGAAGTGCCGCCAATAGGTAAACCTGTTGCCGGGTCACCGGTTTCTTCGAGGTATTCGAGATGGCCGTGCGCGTGGCCGGTTTCGCCTTCCGCGGTTGAGCGGAAAACGGCAGAAACATCGTTGTAACCTTCGATGTCAGCTTTTGCTGCGAAGTAAAGGTAACGGCGGTTAGCCTGTGATTCTCCTGCGAATGCATCTTTAAGGTGTTGTTCGGTTTTGCTGCCTTTCAGGCTCATTGTTCTATCCCCATTTGTTGGTAAGTTGAAACAGGAATGCGAGTGTACACTTTTTGAGTAGCCGTTTGCCCCCAAAATTCCTGTGTTTTTTTATGTTTATCGCATATCTGGAACGATTCTAAAACTAATCATATTTATTGTCAATCGGATTGTTTGGTGGGTTTTATGGTGCTGTGGCGACCAGACGAAAACCCGGCGCGGAACAGGATTTGCCGGGCAGGTCGGCAGCTCGGTAAGCGGGGCGAATCAGATGCGGAGGGCAGTGATAAGAGCCGCCACAGCGACCCTTTTTATTGCCCTCTGATGACTCCGTTGAGTTGTTGATGGATGAGTTGGAATAACTTTCCGGGTGATACCCGTCATTTACCCAAGCCTAAAAAAATTGCGTCATTGCGAGCGGTAGCGCGGCAATCTTTAGTAGGGTGGGCATTGCCCACCATTACCCATGTCGGGCAATGCCCGACCTACGAGCTGCCTGCGGTGATTTATTTATTATTATTTGCCACAGAGTTTTTGGTATGTTATTGCAATGATGATAGAAAAATGTAAGTACGATTAACCCTATAACTATCACTGGAGAGTTAAAATCGTTATCCTCATCCAGTAAAATTTAACGGAGTCGTGAGAATGTCCCGAGAAGTTGATGTTGCCATTATTGGTGCGGGTAGTGCCGGACTATTTGCTCTATCACAGATACGTAAACAAACCGATAATTACGTTTTAATTAATGGCGGTGAGTTAGGCACCACTTGCGCCCGTGTTGGTTGTATGCCGTCGAAGGTGTTGATACAGGTTGCTGATGATTTCCATCGTCGAAAAATTTTTGAAAGAGAAGGTATTGAAGGTGGTGAACATCTTGAGATGGATATGGCAGAAGCTATGGAACACGTGCAGGACTTGCGTGATGTTTTTGTCGATCAAACATTAGGCACGACGGATGAGATGGACGAAGATCATCTCATCGACGGTTACGCAAAATTCATTACTAGTGACACACTTGAAGTTAATGGTCAGCAAATCAAAGCCGGAAGTATTGTCATTGCTACCGGTTCATCACCGATTATTCCGGCTGCGTGGAATGAATTTGCTGACGACATTATCACCACCGATGAAGTTTTCGAGCTGGACGCATTGCCTGCGTCTGTGGCAGTTATTGGTCTGGGTTCGATTGGGCTTGAAATAGGCCAGGCTTTGAGTCGTCTTGGCGTGGAGGTTATCGGCATTGATCAACTTGATGTGGTGGCGCAATTACAGGACCCCGTCGTCAATAAAAGTATTATCGATATTCTGGGTAAAGAATTTCCACTCTGGTTAGGCACAGCGGCACAATTAGAAAAGGCGGAAAACGGAATACGTGTGACCTGCGGCGAAAAAGAAGTCGTGGTTGAAAAAGTGTTTGCCAGTCTCGGCAGAAAACCGAATCTGGAACAACTGGGTCTTGAGCAGCTACCGATAGCAATTGATGATAGAGGTGTGCCGATTTATGACCCCTTGACCATGCAGGTAGGTAATTTGCCCATTTTTATAGCAGGTGATGTCAATTCAGATCTTGCAATTTTGCATGAAGCGGGTCATGAGGGTCGAGTGGCTGGTTACAATGCTACGCGTAAAGAGGTCACAGCTTTTAAGCGAAAGACAAAATTCGGTATTACTTTTTGTGATCCGAATATCGCCACCGTGGGTGCGCAACCAGGCGAGCTAAATGAAGCAGACATTGTGACAGGTGAAATGCAATTTGGCCCGGTGGGTCGCGCGTTGATTATCGGAAAAAACCGGGGCGTGCTGCGTATTTATGTGCAGCGTTCAAACGGAAAATTACTGGGAGCCGCCATGGCCTGTGTGAAAGGTGAAAATCTTGCGCATTTATTGGCCTGGTCAGTGCAGCAGAACCTTACTGTGTTCGACTTGCTGAAGATGCCTTTTTATCATCCAGTTATAGAAGAGGCGTTGCAGGCTGTACTTTACAGCGTTCTAGGTGAACTGGAGATTAAGCAGGATGTTGTAGAGCTGGAAAAAGCGTAAGTTTTCTCTAGCCTTTTTTCTGATTTTTTCTGCGCGCGAACATACCTAAAGCGCCAAGACCCGAAGCAAACAGAATGATGGGTAGTGGCAGAGGCACTGGCGTGGTGTAAAAGCCGCCCACCATGGAAAGAGGGGCAAAGTTCAGGCTGTCGTTTTTGCCAACTAATACATCAAGCTCCATTAAGGCCGTTGTGCTGGCAAAGCCAATACCAAAATCATCAAGATCAATTAAGGCGACTGTTACGGTATAACTGCCAAAGCTATCGGTGATATTTCTTTCTTCGGGAGTGATCATGGGCACATAAGTGTTTGTGATGCCGTTGATAGAAAGACCGAAATTGATCTCGACTTCTTTGGTAATTTCATCGGTGCTGCCAGCGAAGAAAAATGCCAGATCAGCACCGGCACCGTTGTAAAAACTGGTATTCAATACCATGTTGATGTCGGCTACCGGATCAGGGCTGAACACAAAAGTGCCAAAGTTGTTATCAGTCAGGTCTGAACGTAAAGTTGCTGCGCTAATGAATGTGCCAGAAGGAGATGTTGCGTTAACAAACCTGGCGGTACTTGTTACCGAGTCGCCTGCATTCAGCAGCGTCAGGCCATCGACACCCAGAATGGTAACCCCGTCAACCTGGGTAGCCATGGTGGCGAGTAAAAACATAATGGGAGCGGCTGATTTTTTCATTGTTGCGTTTTCTTTATGATGTCCGGGATACCCGACTAACAAAAGCCTCGTGCACAAGCCGGGTTATCGGGCCCGAGTCCTGGTCCAGAAAATGGAAAAGGTTTTATGTTTGGCGAGAAAGCGTTGGTGTCCTTAGGTCTGAATACGACATTGGCACTCCTTGAAGCCAGTGCCCGGCTAGGTGAAGGTGCAGAGCCACCTGCTGCTGGCTCGAGTCCCAACTCCCACGCGCCCCATTCGTTAACCGAATCGACATAAGTAGTTGTTTCTTCAACCGATCCCGATGCAGCATAAGCTGAGCCCGACAGGCTAAGCAGGCAGACGCACAGGGTTTGATTCAATTTGCATTTTATTTTAAACATTTTTTTTCTATCTTTAGCTAAACGAGTTTCTGTTTTACATCTTGTGTTACTACGTATGTTAAGCATAATCTATGCCACCCTTATATTATTATAATAATTACAATGAGTTACGTTATGCACTAATGTTTAATGCTAGATTTTACGACCTTTTCAATCAGTTTATATTATCAACTGTAAAGTATCCGTACAGAAACATACTAATATACTAATATTAAGACGACTGTTTCCGTTTTTAAAGCTCATCAACCGTCTTCGAAAGTCAGTCTGTCAGGTTTTCCCTGATCTTGAGACTACTTTCAATATCAGAGACTTATAGCGTACGCTTTTGCCAGTAAAAGAACCAGCAGCAGCTATGATTTTTGCGGTTTTAAAGTGAATTTGTGACGGAAATCACATTGTAAAATAAATCGACACAATAAATATTATTTTACAGTATTGGTAAAAAATGGCTAAAATTTAATCAAAATATATGAAATCATCAATTTTATCGTTGAAAATTGCCGATACTATTTGCTGAAAAGATAAACTATTGCATATATTTTGACCAGTTTACACTGACCAGGGTTCGGTCATAATCGAAGCTATCGACATTGGAATCACTATCGGTGTACGCCAGTTCGACATTCATTGTCCAGCCTTTCAAAAAACTCTCACGAAAATCCCGGTTGTAGCCTATCGACAGGTAGTTCTCGGTCTCGTCTCTTACTATATTTGAAGAGAACTCAGGTCCCAGGTACTCAAAAGTCTGGGTGTTTATGTTGAAGTAAATGTTGGCCTGTTCCGAGACACTGGTGAAAGCGCTCGCGTAAATTTCCTGTCTGTCATAAGAGAACTCGTCAAGAGTCGCGTCATTGTCGTAGATGCGAAAACCAATTTCAAAGCCGGAAGCCAGTTTGTTAAAAAGCGTGTTGTAGCCTGCGCCATAACTGATTTCATCGCTATCACGACCTTTATCAAGGGTTTGGTCATAGCTTCTGGATAAGTATGAAGCTTCAAGTGTTAGTCCATTGTAATTGCCAAAATCAAAGGTAATGATGGGGTTGAATGAGGTAAAAGTCGCCAGGGTGTTACCGCCCAGGTAAATCTGGTCGAGTCGTATGTTGGCCAGTGAGCTCCAGCGTCCCGGTGAGATAAAAGCCGGCCCGGTACTTAAACTGACGACATTAATATTAAAGTCACTGGTCTTTTCGTAAAGATTGCTTTCCAGTGAAGCCTGGCTTTGCCATTCAAAGCGAGTCGCAGCACCAGCAAGGTCCAGTGGCGACTTTTTGCTGTAACGATGTGATGCGGTTAAGGTGATGTCAGTACCCAAAGACGAGATTTCAGGGCCTGTGGTCACCCGCGCACCGGTAAAATCAAACTGGCCACTACCGGGTGTTGAGTTGATATTTGAATTGTGAATTAAACCGGCCTTGACGAAATACGAGAAATCATGGCGTGTCTCTGGTTTTTGCTGGTCACTTTTGAGTTGGCCCAGATAGGCCAGAATAGCCAGCCGGACGCTTTCAGGTGTCTCGGGGTTGTCAAGCACGGTAGTAAATTGTTTGAGGGCGGCATCATACTGACTGGCCCGATGATAAGCCACGGCCAGTTCGAGTCGAACCCGACCGAGCTGTGGACGGCTGTTCAGGATGGTTTCAAAAAGCTTGATGGCCTCGTAGATTTTTCCAGAATCACGTTTTTGAATAGCCTCGTCGAAAAGAACCTGTGTGTCTTTATTGGGTTCAGCATAAACTCCGGGTATGAGAGCGGTGAAAAATATGAAGAAAAAGACTGGTTTATTGAGGTGGACAGGCATCTTATAAGGCTGCATATGAAATTTAAGTTGCGTATTATACCCGTCGATGCCGCCTAAAATGCAACGTTTATTCCTCTTTTTGCTGTTGCTCGTCAGTCTGAATGCCTTTTCAGGTAATACGGCTGTGTCGCCGCTGTTTGGTTATCAGGAATCTATCAAATCCAGTCTGGATCTTTTCCCGCAATGGTTATCTGTGCTTGAGCGGCATCAGCAAAAATTGCTTGATGATTCTCGTTGCGCAGCCGAAAACAAAAAAGAATGCCGTGTAGATGGCTGGTTGTCATTTATCGAGAGCATTAAAGCCCTGCCCGAGCTGGAACAAATACACAAGGTCAATGAGTACGCAAATAACAGGCCGTATGTTCTGGATAAAGATAACTACAGTATCGACGACTATTGGGCGACGCCGGATGAGTTCTTACAACACAATGGCGATTGCGAGGACTTTGCCATTATGAAAATGCTTTCGTTAAAGCAATTAGGTGTTGATGTGAACAGAATGCGAGTTGTTGTGGTTCAGGATACCAACCTGAGAATTCCGCATGCAGTTATGTCAATCGACAGAGATGGAGAAACCTTAATACTGGACAACCAGATTAAAGAAGTTATTTCAGACAAATATATTTACCACTATGTACCTGTATATTCTATCAACGAGAAAAGTTGGTGGATGCACTTGCCGAAAAATTAGGAGGCAGACGTGAGAGAAAATAAACCTGCGATTATGGCCAGTATCATGCTAGTAGCGTTTTTTAGCCTGAGCATATGGCTGGTTATGCATTACGTTGAAAACGAAAAAGAGCGAGATTTAAATAACTGGCAAGACCGTTTAACGGTATTGGCGGAATCGCAGAAAAGGTCAGTGGAAGCCTGGCTCGGTTGGCAGGTAGATAACCTGAGAGAGATTGCGGGCAATCCGTTATTGCAGATTTACTTAAGCCTGGGCGGGCAGAGTGAAGACGAAATGTCGGAGGTGCAGAGGGGTCAGGCGGGGCATTTAAAAAACCTTATCGCATCAGCTGCAAACAGAGCGGGTGTATTTGTTTCGCCGGGTTCAGAAAGGGCGGCAGAGGGAAGAATGCTGCACGAAGGACTGGCTGTGGTCGACAGTGGTGGAAAAATTTTACTAACGACGGAGAATTTTCCGAAAAACGATCGTGTGTTGCCGGTCGCTATCAGCAAGGCAATGCGAGTCGGGGGAGTTATCATCCATGGGGTTTATAACATTGGCGACAATCAGCCACGCCTGATTATTGTTGTGCCAGTTAAAGCAATTCAGGCAACAGGCGACAATGGTCAGCACCCTGGTGCAGTTGTTGCAGTGATTAACCCGCAGCATTCTCTCTACCAGGTTTTAGCGCAGCACTGGTTGACCACACAGACGGATGAAACACTACTGGTCAATGGCACCGAATCTGACACTATTTATATAAGCCCATTATCTACAGACCAGGCAGTATTCCACCGGGTTGCGTCGTCGGATGGTGAGCTGGCAGCAAATTTTGGGCGTATGAGTGTGGGTGGTTTTGCCTTGAAAAAGGATTACCTGGGAACGGAAGTATTAGTAACCGCAAGAAATATCAGGAACACGGACTGGATTATGGTGCAGAAGATAAATGCCAGTGAAGCATTGCGTGAATCACGAGAACATCAGGGTTTTGTTTTAACTGTCTTTTTGCTGGTCGTATTTGTAGTGAGTATTTCCTTTGTTGCTATCTGGAGACACTCGACAAGTATGAGGCTACAGAAAGCACGCGATGTGTTGGCGGCACAAACAGAATTACTAATAGCAGTTAGCGATAATATACGTGACCCGATATTTTTGCTTGACCACAAAAATCATTTTGTGTTTGTAAACAGGGCGCTATCATCCTGTGCTGAGGCAAGTATTGATGAGATAAGAGGACTGCTTATTAATCGGGTGTTTGATGTTGACGCGGCGGAGAAGTTGCTTGATTTACGTGGCAAAGAGGATGTAACAAATCAGGTGATGGAGCTTTCTATTTTAGATTGTAAAGCTACAGCACACGCCACCGTTGTTGCGCTTAATAGCGGCAAGTACAAAAATTGTGATCTTTATGTGCTGCATGATATTACCAACCTCAAACAAGCGCAGGATAAACATAACCGTTTACTGGAAGGCATTATTTCAACATTGGTGCATGCGGCAGATATGCACGACCCGCACTGTGCAAACCATTCCGAGAGAACGTGTGAAGTGGCTGTGGCTATAGCGCAATCTATGGGGTTGAATGAAGCGCGATGTAACACCCTGGCCATGGCGGCTCTGTTGGCAAATATTGGAAAACTTTATCTGCCAAGAGAAGTCTTAACGAAAATGGAAAAGCTGACCAGTGAAGAAGAAGAGATATTACATAGCGCATCAACCAACAGTGTTGATCTTTTGAAGGACATTGAATTTGATGGCCCGGTTATAAAATTTATTGAGCAGCGGAATGAACGTCTGGATGGTACCGGTTATCCATCAGGTATTTCAGGAGACAGCATACTTCAGGAATCAAGAATATTATCAGTCTCGAATGCTTTTGTTGCCATGTCTAGTGCACGTGCCTACCGTCCCGGCAAACCCGTTGAGGAAGTGCTGGATACATTGCTTGAGCAGGTGGATTCACGCTATGACCGACATGTTGTTGCAGCACTGTTCCACATTGCAGAAAATCGTTCTGACTGGTCGAGCTGGCAGGAAGTTAAGGACTAGTTTTGAGCATCACCGGTTTAAGGGTGATCTCATGGAAATGAGAAACTATTTGCGGAGTGATATTTTTATTGGCCACAGAGGCGCAGAGAGCGCAGAGTTTATTGTTGTTTCGAATGTCTGTGAAACAGCTTTTACACATGATGAATATTAACTTTTAGTCGAGATGATATGCTGAGCCTCTGTGTTCTCTGTG
>QIHT01000204.1 GCA_003229115.1 Gammaproteobacteria bacterium
TTTTATTTTTCCAGGCGGAGTTTATGCCGAGTTATCCAGGAGATGATTAATGGCGAAACAACAACTTATTTTTCTTAAGGCAGCGCCATTCGTGACGGAGGGATTTAAAAGTAACCACTTATTGGTCAATAAATAATCCCTCCGTCATCTTTTCGCGCACCTTTTCGACCGAGTTGATTTCGCCTGATGCTTAATCTCATCACTATTTCACTGGCGGGGCGGTCTGATTCAGCCATCAAACGAATGGCTTCTGGCTTAAACTCTCGGGTGTAAGTATTATAGGGTTTGCGCTTTGTGGGTATTGGGGCACTCCTCGGAGCGACTTTTGTCGCTGATTAAAAGTGCCCAGTTGAACTGGAGGGGAGGTTCACTCTGTCCCCGATTATACGCAAAAAAAACTGTGGATTGGATGATATATTTACACCTAATTCTTAGTGTTTTATAAAGTAGTTGTTAAATATCAAATTTTTTAGTTTAAATAAATTTTAGTGAGCCGTAATATATCGTACACTAGGTATAATTTTTACAGGTTACGAACCGACACAATAATAGGAAACAACAATGTTTAATCCAATAGAAATCCCGTTTGGGAGTAGCATGCTTTTTAATGTAGTAGATTTAAAAGATGGCGTGAAAATTGAAGATGTAGAACTACTGTTAGGTGAGATGTGTCATGTGGTGAAAGAGAACTACGGTAATGACAAAGGTGGCTTTATTGGTGGTCAGGTTTTCAAAAATGCAGGGTTCGTATCTACTGAAGGTTCAATTTCTTCTGATGATTCAAATGCGGATAAAAAAGTACGTCAGAATATGGGTGATGTTGTAATTGTGACGTACTGGCAGTCATTTGAACAACATGAAGCTTCCCATGCGGACGCGATTTTTAAGGAAAAATTTTCAAAACTGGCAGAATTATGTGACGAGACTTATGAGGTGGGTTATGAAATGCTTTGGCAAGGCGTGCCAGATTAAGCCTGAGAAGTAAGGAGGAGATGCTGCCGTTTTTATATTCTTATAATAATCGGGGACAGACTGAATCTTCCCCAGTTCAACGGACACTTTTACCATTGGGAGAACAAGCATCATATGAAAAATTCATTTAGGCCAGCATGGCTAATAACTACCGGTTTTCTTTTTTTTGGTTGTAATAATTTGCAGGCTGAGGGAAAGATAAATGGCCGGTGGTATACCCAATCGCAGGTTGATACGGGCAAGATGTTGTTTGATAAAAATTGTTCCGAATGTCACGGTGAAAATGCTCGCGGCACTTCTGACTGGAGGAAGCCTTTAGCTGACGGTTCGTATCCAGCGCCACCTTTAAATGGTTCAGCACATACCTGGCACCATCCTATGAAAGCCTTAATGAGAACCATACATTTTGGCGGCGTTCCATTGGGTGGGACCATGCCGGCTTTCAAGGATAAGTTGCCCAATAAAGAAAAACTCGCAGTTATTGCTTTTTTCCAAAGTCTGTGGAGTGGTGAAATTTATGCTGCCTGGCTGGAGCGCGGTGGTCTCAAATAAAGAAGTTTATTTTTTATAATGGAATTTTATCATTCAGTTAAAGTAAATCTCGATCCTGAAAAAATCCAGGCGGCAATGACGATTACTAACCTCCCGAAGTTCTGTGTATCTATCTACGAGGTAATGTTTGATGATGGCTCGTTAGGAGAAATAAATTGTATATGGGGCGTTTTTAGAATACACAGAGAAGCGATTAATGGAGGTGTGCGCTTTACTCTGCCGGGTTGCCCCAATGGGGTTGCGTGGATGCTGACAACCGGACTTCCACCTGACCCAGAGAGTGTTGACATTTATTGTTCTTTTAGAGGAATACAACCCGATGCGGATTTTCAGGAAGCAACACTTGAGTTTATGAATAACTGGAAACGGGGGCTGAAGAAAGAGTTTTCCTGATTGCGGGGTTTGCAGTCCTTTTAACAGTTGCACGTGTTCAGGTCTCATTGCCATCAACGGGATTTTTCGATGATACTTTTTTACCTGTAAACATGGCAGAAACCAGTCCGTTTTTGCCTCTTGATTCTGAAACAACCACGCCAATAATATGAAGTAGTATCGTGCCCAATAGCGTATAGAAAATATATATGTGGGTTGTGATAAAAGGTTTTCTGAAATCGCGCATTTCTTTATAGCTTTCCGGATTCACATTAACTTTCGAGTAAGGTTTTATGTTGGCAGCATTGTTTTTATCCTCGGCGATCCATTCGGTTATTGTATTGCCAAGCGGAGGAAAATAAATATCTGTTCCGGCGAGTACGAGTCCCGTTATGGCCTGAGTGCTGAGTAGTAAAAAAATAAATGCCACCATTACCCGCCCCAGTGGGTTATGTCCGAGAAAAAAAGCAGGATTGTGATTTTTTTCACCTTCCATAAATGGCTTGAATGATGCGCGATGTTCTTTTGTGAAGGGTATTATTGATTTCCATCTTGAGAATCGATTGCCAAAAAATGCCCATGTTAGTCGCCAGCCAAGGTTGAGAACAAACACATAACCAATAAATACGTGAATGGTTTTTAGCAGGATTTTTCCATCGGTGCTAATGCCCAGTATTTTATTGTTGAGGATGACCG
This sequence comes from Gammaproteobacteria bacterium, assembly GCA_003229115.1. GTDB lineage: Bacteria > Pseudomonadota > Gammaproteobacteria > SZUA-229 > SZUA-229 > SZUA-116. The sequence continues at coordinate 2,593 of QIHT01000204.1, forward strand.
TGCCCACACTGAGCAATCCAGTGATGCAGATAACATTCACCCAGTGAAACACTCTCACTGTACGATCCCATACCTGATACTGTTTTAGAGGTTTGGCAGTATTATCGATCTGATTCATTTTTTTCCTGTCTCATATTTCTGTTTTATCATACTCTGCAACTATTTTTTTTGCTTGATCTGCATCATCGTTTTTTACACTGACAGAGGCGTAATCATGAGCCGCAAGTTCGCCGATGCCGCCCTGTAGATAAAAGCCGTTGACGTGGGCTTCTATGCCATATGTTTCCAGCATGCTGCGAATGATGTGTGCCTCTGTGATATCGCGGGCGTTATATATTTTTACCATCGGAGTTCGGCTTCAATAACCATTGTAGGGTATAAATTAAGGTACAATTGCTTTTTTGTAAACACGTAACAAGGCATGCGTCGCCATATTCGCAGAACAAGACACCGGTTTTTTAAACGTACCACCTGGCGGATGCGTTTAACATTTTGGCTGGGCGCGATTCTGGTCGGGGTGTTTGCGGGCGTTTTTGCGCTACTGGGCGACTATGCCGATCATTTCTTCAGAGATAACATCGCCAGCTCTGCCTGGCTGCCTTTTATTGTCACACCTTTAGGCCTGATGGCGATTAGCTGGGTGACGCGCAGTTTCTTTGCGGGAGCTGAAGGTAGTGGTATTCCTCAAACGCTTATTGCCATTGATGAAACAGGTAGTGCCTTGTGTAAACGCCTGCTTTCTTTTCGCATTGCTATTGGCAAGGTGCTACTAACAACGTTCGGTTTGTTTGCGGGCGCGTCTATTGGCCGTGAAGGCCCCAGTGTTCATCTCGGTGCGGCCATTATGTATTCTATTGGCCGGCGCATGCATGTACCTGCTCGCTATCTTGAGCGTGGTTTGATTTTAACCGGAGGTGGTGCAGGGATTGCGGCGGCGTTTAATACCCCGTTGGCTGGCATTATGTTTACGATTGAAGAACTGGCGCGTACCTTTGACAGGCGAAATACGCCGATGATAATTATTGGTATTGTGCTTGCAGGTATGACAGCAATCGCTGTGCATCAGGATAACTATAATTATTACGGTACCGCGCCCGAACAGTTTAATTTTCAGTTACTGTGGGTCGGCGTGCTGGTTTGCGGTATTGTGGGTGGATTACTGGGCGGTTCTTTTAGCCAGATATTAATCTCGGCTTCGAGAATGTTACGCCCCTATATGCCTGAACATGCGCTAAAAATTGCGTTTGTCTGTGGTTTGATACTGGCAACTTTAGGTTTGATGAGTGGTGGCACCATTTACGGTACCGGTTATATTGAAGCTAAACAGATTGTGACCTGTGCCGGTACAGAATCCTGCGTTGCCGAAGTCAGTGTTTTTTATCCCATACTTAAAATGCTGGCGACGATGGCTTCATACCTGAGTGGTATCCCCGGTGGCATTTTTGCACCCTCACTGGCAAGTGGCGCAGGCCTGGGTCATGACCTGGCAACTTTTTTCCCTGCTGAATTAGCGTCCACCATTGTGGTGTTGGGTATGGTGGCTTATTTTTCTGCTGTTGTACAAACACCGATCACGGCTTTTATTATTGTGATGGAAATGACCGACAACCAGGATCTGGTACTGGCAATGATGGCCACTTCATTGATTGCAACCGGTACCTCGAAACTGATTTGCAGGAAGTCGATTTATGTTGCGTTGGCGGAGAACTTTTTGGCGGCACTCAGGGAGAAAGAAAGTTTGCAGTCGTCAGTTGGCAGTCGTCAGTAAAAGCAGTGACTGCAAACTGCCAACTGATAACTGCCTACTTTTTTAATAAGACATAAACCGCACCGGTTCCACCATCAGGGGGTTTTGCGCTGCAAAAAGCCAGCACCGAAGAAACTTCTCGTAACCAGCGATTGACCATGGGTTTGATTACCGGTTTGGCACCGGGGGAGCTGTAACCTTTGCCGTGGACGATGAGTAAAATGCGACTGCCATCCACTTCGCACTCACCCAGAAAGTCCAGCAGGTAGTCGCGGGCTTGATTGACAGTCATGCCGTGTAAATCAATTTCGTGATCAATGGCGAGTTTGCCCTGGCGAAGTTTTTTCAGGGTTGATGGTTGTACGCCACTGCGGGAGAAACTGAGTTGATCCGGGCAGTCTTCTACTGGTGCATCTGAAAAACCATCTTTGAGTGCATAACTGTTCTGCGGCTGGCGGTTCACCCGAACTTTTTTGCGCTCCGGTTTGTGTTTAATCTTGTTATCGGATTTTATTGGGTCGACACTGCCCATTGCTTCTCGAAACAGGCTGGCATCGTCAGCGTCATCTTTTGTGGAATCGCCCTGCATAGGTCACCGGAACATCATGTATGATTAGCACTGTATTTTAGTGATGATTTCCCAATATGCACATTTTATTAAGCAATGATGATGGCTATCAGGCACCCGGTTTACGGATACTGGCTGAGACACTGTCAGAAAATCACGATATTTCAGTGGTTGCCCCCGACCGGGATCGCAGTGGAGCCAGTAATTCACTGACGCTGGAACGACCCTTACGTGCGCATGTATCGGATAATGGTTTCTACTACGTGAACGGTACGCCCACCGATTGTGTGCACCTGGCGATTACCGGCCTGCTGGAATCCGAGCCGGATATGGTGATTTCTGGCATCAATACCGGCGCCAATATGGGCGATGATGTGCTGTATTCCGGCACCGTGGCAGCGGCTATGGAAGGGCGTTTTCTGGGATTGCCGGCGATTGCGGTCTCGCTAACTTCATTCGAGCCCAGGTATTTTGAAACCGCTGCCAGCGCTGTGGCGAATATCGTCGCACGTTTGCAGACAAAGCCACTAAAAAAAGACAGTATTCTCAATATCAATGTTCCCAACCTGCCCGAGGATAAAATCCAGGGCATCCGGGCCACCCGTCTGGGTAACCGCCACATGTCGGAAGGCATGATTACTCAAAGTGATCCAGCAGGCGAGCCGATGTACTGGGTCGGGCCACCGGGAAAAGCCCAGGATGCGGGAGAAGGCACGGACTTTCACGCCGTGGAGCACGATTTTATTTCAATAACACCTTTGCAAATAGATTTAACCCGCTATGATAGCCTGCAGTATCTGGAGAGCTGGTTAGATGCTTAATCTGGACACTGATTAAACCATTGATGTTCCTTTCGTATGCATAAAAATATCCAGGGTATCGGCATGACTTCTCAACGCACGCGTGATCGTCTGATCGAGCGGTTGCGAAAAGAAGGCATTGGCAACGAGCGTGTACTGGAAGTGATGCGGACTACGCCAAGACACATCTTCATTGATGAAGCGCTGGCGAGCCGGGCCTATGAAGATACCGCCCTGCCGATCGGGCAGGGGCAGACCATTTCCCAGCCATTCATCGTGGCACGTATGACGGAAGTGATGCTTGATCAGGGCGTACCGGATTTTGTACTGGAAGTAGGCACCGGTTCGGGTTATCAGTCGGCCATTTTATCGAGGCTGGTGCCTAAGGTGTATACCGTGGAGCGCATCAGTGGCCTGTTGACCAAAGCGCGAGAGTGTCATCGAGTGATGGGCTTGCGAAATGTTTACACCAAGCACAGTGATGGCTCCTGGGGCTGGCCCGGGCATGCGCCTTATCCCGCGATCATGGTGACCGCGGCTCCTGAACAGGTGCCTGAATCACTGCTGGAGCAATTGGCCATCGGTGGACGCATGGTAATCCCGGTGGGCAGTGTCTCCGGCGCGCAACTACTCAAACTCATCACCCGAACTAACGCGGGTTTTGAAGAACAAACACTGGACGCGGTACGATTTGTACCCTTGCTTGATGGAGCGATACGTTGATATTCAAAGGCCTTTACGACAAGTGCATGAAAATGGCGGCACACCCTAATGCTGAACGTTACCTGATTGGTATCAGTATTATTGAGTCTATTTTCTTCCCCGTGCCGACTGCATTGATGGTCGCTCCCATGGCAGTGGCCAGACCGGAGCGGGCGGTACGTATTGCGACCATAGCGACCGTCACCTCCGTACTGGGTGGCCTGTTTGGTTACATGCTGGGATATTTTGCGATTACGGCGGTAGAACCCATTTTGCATGATGTGGGTTACTGGGAAAAATATACCATTGCTCAACAGTGGTTTGTTGAGTGGGGTTTCTGGGCTGTGGTAGTGGCTGGCTTTACGCCAATCCCCTTCAAATTGTTTACCATTACTGCAGGTGCGATGGCCATGTCGATTCCGTTGTTCCTGCTGGCTGGACTCATCGGGCGCGCGGGTCATTTTTTCCTGGTGGCTTTGTTGATGGCCTGGGCAGGCCCCAAATTAGAGCCTATGGTTCGTCGTTATATTGAATGGCTGGGCTGGTTGACGGTTTTACTCGTCGCTGTGTTTATTTATTTACACCAGACCGGATGACACGCAGAGTTCTGCTTAGCATGGTGTGGTTGAGCCTGGTTACAGGCTGTGGCCAACGTATGAGCCAGTGGGACCCCGATGATTACACGGTAAGGTCAGGTGACACTTTATACTCCATTGCCTGGCGATATGAAATTGACCCTACTGAAATGGCACGATGGAATGGCCTGAGTAGTCCCTACGTGATTCGTCCGGGTGATCGCCTGCACACCAAAGCATCAGACAGTCAATATGTCACGGCGTCGGCAACTCCGCTCAGAAAAAAGAAATCATCGACGGTGCAGGTTGAGAAAGGAGATACGCTTTACAGCCTTGCTACAGAAAACGACATGCCCGCGTGGAAGCTCGCCAGTATCAATGGCCTGAAAAAACCTTATATTATTTATCCGGGTCAAAACCTGAGATTAAAAGCTTCGTCTAGTAGTAAACCGCGAACAACACCTAAACCCAAAAAAACCTGGACAGTTGCGGACAGTCGCAGAGTGGTCAGTTGGCAATGGCCGGTAAAGGGCAAAGTGCTTAGCAAGTTTAATAAAAGAAAAAATAATGCCAAAGGCATAAACATTGCAGGCAAAGAAGGTTATGCGGTTAAAGCGGCAGCGCCAGGTAAAGTTGTTTACAGTGGCAATGGATTAATCAGTTACGGCAACCTGGTCATCATTAAACACAGTCGTTCCTACCTGAGTGCTTATGCGCATAACCGTAAGTTACTGGTCAAAGAAGGGCAAATGGTAAAAGTTGGCCAGAAAATAGCAGAGTTGGGTAAAACCGGCACTGAGAAGCCGCAACTTCACTTTGAAATCCGCAAGAATGGCAAGCCAGTCAATCCATTGCTGTATCTACCCTCTAGTTGATTCAACGACTCTAAACCACAACATACTGTGGTTTACGACTTAAACGTAAAATAATTGTTAGTTATTTGAAATAAATGCTTGCTTCATAAAGATATTTAATGCTATAAGATTTGAAACCTTACGGATGGTTTTAGAAGAAGCTTGTAAGTACATGGAAATTAAGGACATTACTTCGATGACTTAATGAGCTCTCAAAATGCGAAAAAATAAAAATAATAACGTATTAGAGTGGGGAAGATTATGAGAGAAGTAAGCATTGGTAAGCGTGATAATATCGGGGATGTAGGAGTCCTGATGAATGATATTGATGACGTAGAAGCTGTCGATGAAGCTGAAGACATCAAGGAAGAGACTGAAAAAGAAGCCAAGGCTGCTTCAAAAAAAGCTTCCGAAGACGCGCTTAAAGGCCGGGTTAATCGAAAAGAACTCGATGCGACACGTCTGTATCTAAGGGAAATTGAAGGCTCGGCATTATTAACTGCTGAGGAAGAAGTTTATTACTCACGCCTTTCGCTGAAGGGTGATATGAAAGCCCGCAGCAAGATGATTGAGTGTAACTTGCGTCTGGTGGTCAAAATTGCGCGGCGTTACATGAATCGCGGGCTTGCTCTGCTCGATCTCATCGAAGAAGGTAACCTGGGTCTGATTCGCGCTGTCGAAAAATTCGATCCTGAAAAAGGTTTCCGTTTCTCAACTTATGCCACCTGGTGGATTCGCCAAACCATTGAACGTGCTTTGATGAATCAAACACGTACTATCCGTCTCCCCATCCATGTCATCAAAGAACTCAATGTCTATCTGCGCGCAGCTCGTCAGCTGGAGCAGACCATGGACAAAGAACCCACTGCTGAAGATATTGCCAAGATGCTGAACAAGCCGGTGGCTGGTGTCGAAAAGATGCTGGGCTTGCGCGACCGCGTTACCTCGGTTGATGTACCGGTCGGCAAAGAAAATGATCGTCCATTACTGGAAATTGTCGCGGATGACCGCGTTCCGGCACCCCCGGAAATGCTGCAGAATGCTGACGTTATGTCGAATCTGGGTGTCTGGATGGATCAACTGGATGAAAAACAACGTGAAGTGCTGGTGCGCCGTTTTGGTTTGAATAACCATGAACGTACCACGCTGGAAGAAGTCGGCCGTGAACTGGGTGTGACCCGTGAGCGTGTTCGCCAGATTCAGATGGATGCATTAAAACAGCTGCGTAAAATACTGGAAAGTCAGGGCTTCTCTGAAGAACTGTTGTTCCATGACTGATTTCTAGGGGGCGATACAGCAATGTATCTTGAAAAGCCGGACTTTAGTCCGGTTTTTTTTGTCTCTACAGAATGTAATGGGAGGTTTTGATAAAAATCTTTGCCACAGAGGTCACAGAGCACACAGAGAGGAATCAGAATTAAATTTCTCCTTTCCTTTTATGTCATCCCGAACGAATGTGAGGGATCTGGTGCGACAAAGTGCAAGATCCCTCACATTCGTTCGGGATGACAAGCTCTAAAAACCTCTGTGTGCTCTGTGACCTCTGTGGCAAAAAAGAACATTCAACAAAGCGAATATCTGGTTTTTTCAACCCGGAAAAATGAGTCCGGCAATAACCCGTCGGCCTTCACTCATCAAAATATTGTAAGTACGGCAGGCAGCCCCGGTGTCCATCACATCCACACCAATACCAAGCTGAATAAGCCCGGCGTAGATTTCAACGGCGGGAAAGCTCTGTTTTTGCCCTGTACCCAGTAGCACCAGTTCGGGCTTGAACTCGATAATCCTGCTGAAATGCTCGCTCTGCAAATCATCGATAGATGCTGGCGGCCAGTTGGAATCAAATGCATCAGGGGCAATGATCAAGCTCGAGTCAAAGTTCTTGCCATTAATCTGGATACAGGTTTCGTCGTAGGCAGTGACGAAATAGCCTTCGGTCGGGTCTTCTTCAGCAAATTTCATAATATGGGTTTCAGTTTTTTGGGTGTGTCCGTTGATTTTTTTTTGCCACAGAGGGCACAGAGTACACAGAGAAAAACGGGTTTTTCCGTTATTGCGTATCAGCGTGGCACTTTTTAGTAGGGTGGGCATTGCCCACCATCATTCATGTCGGGCAATGCCCGACCTACGAACTAAAAACCTCTGTGTACTCTGTGCCCTCTGTGGCTAAATAATGCCCTTTATATCTATGTATGTTGCCACAACGTTTGCGCAGGTACATATTATACGTTCTGTTCGATAGCCTGCATATGCAGTAGAATTCGCAGCGCGAGTACTGGTATCAATAACAGGAGAATTCCTTGAACGCTGTAAAAGTTGGATTATTGGGTTTGGGCACGGTAGGTGGGGGTACCGCCACTGTTCTACTGAGGAATGCTGATGAAATTCAGCGTCGCGTGGGTCGGGCTATCGAAATCAGCCATGTGGCCGGCCTGGGGATAGCCGAACAGACCATTGTTGATGCTGCCACCACGAAATTAACCGAAGACGCTTTTGAAGTGGTTAATGATCCTGAAGTTTCCATCGTTGTTGAGTTGATAGGCGGCTACACTTTAGCCAAAGACCTGGTGATGAAAGCGATTGAGAATGGCAAGCATGTGGTTACCGCCAATAAAGCGTTGATTGCAACCCACGGCTCTGAGATTTTTAAGGCAGCTACCGAGAAAGGCGTAAGTGTCAGTTACGAAGCGGCGGTTGCAGGTGGTATCCCCATTATTAAAGCCATGCGCGAAGGTCTTGCTGCTAACCGGATTCAATGGATTGCCGGCATTATTAATGGCACCGGTAATTTCATTCTTACCGAAATGCGCGACAAAGGTCGTGATTTTGATGATGTTTTAAAAGAAGCGCAGGAATTAGGTTACGCTGAAGCAGACCCCACGTTTGACGTTGAAGGTATTGATGCCGCGCACAAACTTACCATTCTGGCATCACTGGCTTTTGGTATCGAATTACAATTCGATCAATGTTACACCGAAGGCATCAGCAAAATTACCACCGACGATGTGGTTTATGCACAGGAACTGGGTTACAGCATTAAGCACCTTGGTATAACGCGTAAAACCGAAAATGGAATCGAGTTGCGTGTGCATCCAACATTAATTCCAAAGAAACGTCTTATTGCAAATGTTGATGGCGTTATGAATGCGGTACTGGTGCAGGGAGATGCAGTCGGTCCCACGCTTTATTACGGTGCCGGTGCCGGAGCAGAGCCTACGGCTTCAGCGGTTGTTGCCGATATTATCGATACCGTTCGCACTATTGATGCACCGGTTGAATACAAAGTGCCTATGCTCGGTTTTCAGGCGGGTAGTATGTCCAGTGAGCCGGTAATGGCTATCGAGGAAATTGAAACTGCCTGTTATTTGCGTATGACCGCCATGGATAAGCCGGGTGTGCTCGCTGAAGTCTCGGAAGTTTTTGCGAAACACAACATTAGCATTGAAGCAGTGACGCAAAAAGAACCTGCGCAAGGTGAAGACAACGTTCATCTTGTATTGCTGACGCAAATAGTAAAAGAAAGCAATATGAGCACCGCTATCAAAGAAGTTGAAAACTTTGATGAAATTATTGGTAGTATTGCACGTATTCGTGTTGAGCAACTGGGGTAAGTATGCGCGCAATTTTCAAACTATTTTTTATATGGCTGTTGATTCTGATTGCATCATCCGCACAGGCTGGCAAGCCAAAAACTGTTGACGAAGTACTGCAGCTAGAAAAAATGCCCGAAGGCGTGGTTTTTCGCATGGATGGATGGGATTACGACGCGCTGCAATGGGCGGTGCCTGTTATTCAAAAAGATGTGAAACGGTTACGTCAACGGTTCCCTGGTATCAAGCTGGCCATGGTCACACATGGCGAAGAGGAGTTTGCGCTGATGAAGCGTGCCATCAGGACCTATCCGGATGTTCATAAAGGCGTAAAAAGCCTTGTGTCTGATGATGTAAAAGTTCACGTTTGCGCAGGGCATGCTCTTGCGAATGGCCAAAGTGAATCAGGTTTTGTTGATTTTGTTGACCCGGTACCTGCGGGCGCTGATAAAGTGGCGCAATACATGAGGCAGGGTTATGTTTACATCATGGTGTTACGGCCTTAAATCTCTTTGGGTCATATTCCCCGCTGCTTGCGGCGCATAAATGATGTAGGCTGGTGCTGAGGTACGAAGCCCAGCAGATGTTTGAGCGATGATTGTTGGGCTTCGTACCTCAGCGCCAACCTACCACGAGAAATACTCTGTCCGCTTGCGGTGGGGTAGTTTATTTTAAAAAAATGCGTCCTGCATTTCTCATATTATAAGAAAGAAAGAATCTCGGTTTCGATTTCTTTTTTCTCCACAATGGTTTTCTGTGCAATATTCTTATCGAAAAGTTCATTGATGATATCAGGAATAGTTATGCCCGCTTTTTTTGCAATTGACTGAAGAGCATCTATGTCTTGAGTATCAACTTCGCCTGTCAACGCGTTTGCAATGACCGGGGAGAACTTGGTCCATTCTGCGGTTGAGTACACAATGGTTTTTAGTGGTTTGTCTCTGCAGGTGTCATAAGTTTTAAAGCAGGTGGCGGTGTGTGGATCCATTAGATAGCCATCTGCAAAAGTATCTTTTATATATTGTTTTCCTTCTTTGTCTTCACAAAAATCAGCAGAGAAGATGGCTTGCAGTTGTTTGAGTTCGTTTCCAGTGAGTTGGTAGTGTTTCTTTTCGTTTAATTGAGTCATTAATTCCTGGGTGCGTTCGTCGCCAAATAAATCGAATAATATGCGTTCAACATTTGAAGAAATCAAAATATCCATCGCGGGTGATGTGGTTGCTACTACAGTAGATTCTCTTAGGTCGTAACAACCTGTGCCAATTAACTGGGTGAGGATATTATTTTTATTCGAAGCAATCAGAATTTTTTCAACAGGCAATCCCATCTTCATGGCGTAATAGCCGCCCAGGGCATTACCAAAGTTTCCGCTAGGCACATTGAGGTAAACTTTTTCTGCTAACGAAATTGCATTCTGGCGAACCAGTTCCAGGTAGGAATGAACATGGTAAATAGTCTGGAAAATAATACGGCCAAAATTAACCGAGTTGGCGGCAGATAAGTGTATATTTTTTTCCTTCAGTTTTGCCTTGAAGGTATTTGATGCGAGTAAACGTTTAAGCGTATTCTGGGTGTCGTCAAAATCACCTTTAACACCAATAACTTTTAGATTGGCGGCGTCTTCAGTCACCATTTGTAAACGTTGTACGTCAGAGGTGCCACCGTCCGGATACATGCAGGCAACTTGAACATTCTTTTTATTTTTGAATGTTTCGAGTGCGGCTGGACCGGTGTCGCCTGAAGTGGCGGTGAGAATCAGGTAGTTTTCATTGCGTGACTGCGCGATAGAGGAAAGTACAACGCCGAAAGGTTGTAGCGCCATATCTTTAAATGCGCGGGTCGGGCCATGCCATAGCTCGCTGACATAGAGGTCGTGTTTGACTTTTACAACGGGAACCGGGTTCGATGGATCATCGAATTGACTGTAGAGGCTGAGTGCCTGATCGATAACGGCTTCATCAATATCAATCTCGAACCTGCTCAGGATAGCTTTTGCCAGTGTTTTGTAGTCAGAAGCCAGGTGATGCTGTAAAAAATGGTCACCTAAATCAGGCAATGATTCAGGAGAATATAAGCCTCCGTAAGACGCTATAGGTGCGAGTATCGCCTCCGAGAAGCTGACTTTTTCTGGGTGCTGGCCATCGTTGCCGCGGGTTTCAATGAACTTCATGATCTATACAGGAGGATTTTTCCGGAAAATTTTACGGATTATATCGGATAAGAGCGGTGGCTTCAGCAGTATGTATCGAGTTTACGAAGAAAATCATAGCGGCCGATATTTTCCGCGCCCAGGCTTTCAAGATGTTCTGAATAGACCTGAGCATCAATCAATCTATTTTCCCGGCTTTGGCACAGGTGTACCATGGCGATTTTTGAAGCATCTTTTGCGCGTGTGAACATGGATTCACCAAAAAACACCTGGCCGATTTGCAGGCCATAGATACCGCCCACCAGTTTATTGCCCTGCCAGCATTCTATGGAGTGCGCGTGCCCCATTTCGTGTAATACGCAGTAGGCATCCATCATCGCACCGGTAATCCATGTGCCGGGTTGTTCGTTATCACTGTCTTCGCGTGGTGCGGCGCATTCCTGAATAACTTGTCTAAAGGCAGTATTTTCTTTGATGGTGTAGGGAGTTTTGTTCATTGTTCGTTTCAGGCTGCGCGAGATGTGCAGCTTTTCCGGATAGAGTACGCAGCGTGGATTGGGTGACCACCAGAGAATCGGCTGGTTCTGGCTGTACCAGGGGAATATGCCCTGCCGGTATGCCTGTAATAACGTGTCCGCTTTAAGATTGCCGCCGGCAGCTAATAAACCATCGGGTTCCAGCAGGGCGAGGTTGGGTGAGGGGAAGGGGCCTCGAAAGTCTTCAGCTAGCCAGATGACAGGTGGTTCTTTCATATTTGTTTGAATGGCGAGGCGTTATTGAGTAATTGTCCATACTCATTCATGGCCTTGCTTTCATGATTCAGAAACTCGGCGATGGCATTTCTAAAGCCTTCATGAGCTATCCAGTGCGCGGATTGGGTGCGTACTGGCAGGAAGCCTCGTGAGATTTTGTGCTCACCCTGCGCGCCGGGTTCAAAATATTGCAAGTTATGCTCAATGCAGTATTCGATGCCGGTGTAATAGCAGACGTCAAAGTGAAGACTGTCGTAATTTTCATGACAGCCCCAGTGGCGGCCGTAAAGTGTATTGTTTCCCTCGAAACATATAGCGCCCGCGACGATCCGGTTTTCATGAAGCGCGAAAAAGGCAACCAGTTTATGTGCCATGGCCTGAAAAAACTCTAATGTCATCGTCGGTGTGCCGGACTTTATACTAAAGGTGACGCAATAAAAATAATAAAGCGACTGCCATTCTTCATCGTTCAGATCGGTGCCTTGCCTGACCTTTATGTGGATGTTTCCTGCAGACACTTTTCGGCGTTCGCGGCGAATGTTTTTTCGTTTTTTAGAGCTGAGTTGCGAAAGGTAGTGATCAAAATTTTCGTAATGATTATTTGACCAGTGAAATTGATGATCGAATCGCATCAGCATGTTTTCATTATTTAAAACTTCCATGTCTTCATCTTCACAAAACAGCCAGTGTACGCTTGATAAATTTTCCTGCTCGGCCAGTGCTAAGGCACCACGTATTAGCAGGGTTTTGATGGTTTGTTTGCTGCCGCTATTTTTTGTAAGAAGGCGTGAACCTTTTGCGGGTGTGTAGGGAACGGCGGTGACCAGTTTCGGATAATAGTTTATTGAATGTCTATGGTAGGCATCAGCCCACGCCCAGTCAAAAACAAATTCGCCGTAGGAGTTGTCTTTTATGTAGGAGGGCGTAGCGCCGACGAGTTGATTATTCTCATGGACAAGCAGGTAGGTGGGATGCCAGCCCCATGATTGTAAACAATCATGTTTTTCCAGTGCGTAAAGAAAGTCGTGCTGTACAAAAGGATTGCTATCGTTTGTCAGCGCGTTCCAGTCATCCGTTGATACATCAGCGAGTGATGAAACAGTTGAGAGCTCCATTCACACTTTATTACTTGGCAGCTTCCAGGTCATCAAGATATTTTTCAGCATCCAGTGCAGACATGCAGCCAGTACCTGCGGAGGTGACAGCCTGGCGATAGACATGGTCCATGACATCACCACAGGCAAAAATACCGGGAATACTGGTCTCTGTTGCGTTACCTTCATTGCCACTTTGCACTTTCAGATAGCCATTTTTCATTTCAAGCTGACCTTCGAAAATCTGTGTGTTGGGTTTATGGCCAATGGCTATGAATACGCCGTGTAAATCAATTTCAGTAGTATTGTTATCTTTGACATTTTTAATGCGCATACCGGTGACGCCAGCATCATCACCTAATACTTCATCAAGAACACTATCCCAGGCAATAGTGACGTTGCCATTTTTTTCTTTTTCAAATAATTTGTCCTGCAGGATTTTTTCAGAACGTAGCGCATCACGACGATGAACCAGTGTAACTTCGGAAGCAATATTTGAAAGATAGAGGGCTTCTTCAACGGCAGTGTTGCCGCCGCCGATGACGGCGACTTTCTGGTTCTTATAGAAAAAGCCGTCGCAGGTGGCGCAGGCGGAAACGCCTTTGCCTTTGAAGGCTTCTTCTGATTCCATACCGAGGTACATTGCGCTGGCGCCGGTGGCGATGATTAAAGCATCACAGCTGTATTCACCAGAATCACCGGTGAGTTGGAAAGGGCGTTGATCCAGTTTTACCGCGTTGATCTGGTCAAAAATAATTTCCGTACCAAAGCGTTCGGCGTGTGCTTTCATGCGTTCCATGAGCTCAGGGCCCTGTACGCCTTCATTATCACCGGGCCAGTTGTCGACATCGGTGGTTGTGGTGAGCTGTCCACCCATCTCCATGCCTGAAATAATCACAGGCTCAAGATTGGCGCGCGCGGCATAAATCGCCGCGGTATAACCGGCAGGGCCAGAACCAAGAATAAGTAAACGTGCGTGGCGGGTGTCGCTCATTAGTGTTCCTCTATTGGAGCTTTAATTCAGTAATTGGCGCACATATTAACAAATCTTAAGGCAACTCTGATCAATTATCATAAATTCTGCGGGTTTTTAAGCGTACAGGTTCAAGGCATGGTTCGCAGTGAATGATTATTTCATTCATAAGAATCATAACGCAGCCAATATATAAAAACATGGGTGCGCTTAAAAGCCCGCCCTGCGGGACGAAACCCAAAAGCCAGCCTTGGCGTTATTGCTTTTTACCATGCAATAAGCATGCTTTCAAAACAATGCCTTGATGCTGGCTTTTGGGTTTCGCCAGAATTTATGAGAATTGATCAGAGGTGCCTTGATACGAGCTACCTCGATTAATTCGTTAATGAACGCATAAATTATATGGGTACTATAAAGTCAAAATACAAGTATCATGAGAAGAATATGAAAATAGGTATTCCTAAAGAATCTATGCCAGGCGAGGGGCGCGTTGCCCTTGTGCCTGATGATTGCCAGAACCTGATTGAACAGGGTCTGTCCGTTTGTATTGAACATGGTGCCGGCGTAAGCAGCGGGTATGCTGATAGAGCTTATAAGGATGTCGGCGTTGACATTCTGCTTTCTGCTGCGGCACTTTATCAGGACACCGATTTAATCGTTAAAGTGAAGCAACCACTGGATCATGAGCTTCAATATATGCGCTCAGATCAACTGGTATTTAGTTATCTGCATCTTGCGGCAGATGAACAACTGGTTGATTGCCTGTGTGACATTGGTTTAACCGCAATACCTTTTGAATCCGTTACCAATCATGCTGGAGAGCATCCCTTGCTGGCACCCATGAGTGCCATTGCCGGTCGTTTGTCAGTTATACGTGGCGCGCATTTATTGTTTGGTTTGTTCGGTGGTCGGGGTGTTTTACTTGGCGGCATTGATGGAGCCGACACGGGTCGCGTGGTGGTGCTGGGTGCGGGTGTTGCGGGCAGTCATGCGATAACCACGGCTTTAGATTTAGGTGCTGAAGTCCACGTTTTTGATCTTATTCAAAAAAGGCTGGATGAATTGAAAACCACACATCCAGCAATAATTACACACCTTTCTGAACCTTCATCGATTGCTGAGGTATGTAAGCAGGCCGATTTAGTGGTGGGTGCAGTGATGGTTGCAGGAAGACGTGCGCCGGTTGTTCTTACCGAGGCAATGATAAAGGGCATGCTGAAAGGTTCGGTAATTGTTGATATAGCAATTGATCAAGGTGGTTGTGTTGAAGAAATTCGAACAACAAGTTATGACAAACCGGCTTATGTGCATTATGGTGTTGTGCACTCAGCTGTGCCTAACATGCCGGGTGCAGTACCTCGTACTGCGTCACAATCTTTGTCTTCTGTGATAGTGCCATATGTTTCAAAATTGGCGCAGGGTCAATTGGCTGCAACACCTGAATTGCAAGATGCTACCGCCATAGAAGCGGGCAGCGTGGTTGATCCGGTATTAAAGGATGAGCTTGAGTCCGTAGTGGTTTGACCGGCCTTTATCAGCGGGTAATACTGCAACGTCCTTCAGCGCCGGGCGATATCTATCAACACATGCTAAGAATGTTAAAGAATCTATTTGCCCTGTTTTTGCTACTTTTCCCGGTGGTCGCTTCCGCGAGTCAGGTAGTTAACGAAGCGGCGACTAAAACTCTTGATCTGACTGATCACGGCATCGGCATTGCCGCCATTATTGTTTTTGTTATTGCCTATATCCTGGTGATGGCAGAAGAATTCACCCATCTTCGTAAATCCAAACCGGTAATTATTGCTGCCGGTGTGATTTGGGGGATGATTGGTTACATCTATACCCAACATGATATAGGGGCTTCTGCTGAAGCCGCCGTGCGCCACAATTTTCTTGAATACTCCGAGTTGATGTTATTTTTACTGGTTGCGATGACGTATATCAACGCAATGAACGAAAGAGAAGTGTTTGGTGCCTTACGTGCGTGGTTGATTCGCATGGGTTTCGGTTTCAGAAAACTGTTCTGGATGACGGGCACCATCGCATTTTTTATGTCGCCTATTGCCGACAACCTGACTACTGCGTTATTAATGTGTGCGGTGGTAATGGCAGTGGGTGGCAGCAATCGGAAATTTATTGGTCTTGCCTGTATCAATATTGTGGTGGCTGCCAATGCCGGAGGGGCATTTAGTCCTTTCGGCGACATTACTACGCTAATGGTCTGGCAGAGTGGTGTTGTTGAATTCAGCGCTTTCTTTTTGTTGTTTATCCCGGCAGTGGTTAATTACATTGTGCCGGCGTCGATAATGCATTTTTCAGTGCCCATGTCTGAACCGGATGCCTGCGATGAGAGTATAGAAATGAAACGTGGTGGTCTGATTATCGTTGCTTTGTTTTTACTGACGATTTTCACAGCAGTGGGTTTTTACAACTTCCTTAATATTCCGCCAGTGATTGGCATGTTGACCGGTTTAGGCTATTTGCAATTTTTTGGATATTATTTGAAAGAAACCTCGCGCAGGGCGTTAACTACTAAGGAAGGCCAGATAGGTACGCCGGTATTTGATATTTTTAATCGCATTGCTCGTGCCGAATGGGATACCTTGCTGTTTTTCTACGGTGTGGTGCTGTGTGTCGGCGGACTGGGTTTTATCGGTTATCTGGGCATGGCATCAGATGTGATGTATGGCCAGTGGGATACGACCTGGGCTAATGTCAGTGTTGGCGTGCTCTCAGCTATCGTTGATAATATTCCGGTAATGTATGCTGTGCTTTCGATGAATCCCGATATGTCACTCGGTCAGTGGTTGCTGGTGACCTTAACCGCCGGCGTTGGCGGTAGCTTGCTGTCAATAGGCTCAGCCGCCGGCGTGGCTTTGATGGGGCAGTCGAAGGGCATGTATACCTTTTTTGGGCACCTTAAGTGGACGCCGGTCATCGCCCTGGGTTACGCAGCCAGTATTCTGACGCACCTGTGGGTAAATTCGGCATTAATGTAGAGGCTTTTTGCTTTTTAGTAAATATTTATGGAGATGCCTCAGAATCCGATAATGAGTTTGATCCCAATTTGACCTGACTTGAACCCGAAACTGGGTTTATAATGAGCTCAATTAGGGCTTTTTCGATTTTTGAGCCCTGTGGTTTTAACCCGGATTGGGAATACTTGATTGGCTCAGGCACGCCGTAAAAAAACAACAACAGGCATAGAGCTCGCCACACATATTCAGCACGGTTTGCGCGAAGGCGCGATGCTGGTACTTGGTGCTATCGCCCTGTTTTTACTGACCGCTTTTGTTACCTATAATGTTGACGATCCCGGATGGTCTCATACCGGTTTGCGCGAAAATACGCTCAATGCCGCCGGTGTTGTTGGCGCCTGGTTTGCTGACGTGCTTTTCAGTCTGTTCGGCTATTTGTCTTACTTACTACCCGTTATCATCGGTTACAGTGGTTACCTGGTGATGCGTGGTGCGCGCAATGAAAACAGCGGCGAGATTGATTACCACGTGCTTGGCATCCGCTGGGCCGGTTTTTTTGTCACACTGGCAGCGGGTTGTGCGCTGACCAGCATGCATTTCACCGTGGCAACGACCAGCCTGCCGCTGGACGGCGGTGGTATTCTCGGGCGTTGGCTGGGTGATGGAATGGCCGGTAGCCTGGGTTTGTTGGGTTCAACTTTGATTTTATTGGCCGTTTTTCTTGCGGGCATTACATTATTCAGTGGAATTTCCTGGTTCAAGGTTATCGACATTATCGGCAACTTCGCCCTGCTGGCCTATCTATGGTGTCGTAACAGGGTCAATACATTGCTTGACAGTATCCAGGAACGAAAAGCAGGCGAGGTAGCCAGGCAGCAACGCCAGGAAATTCTGCAGGCCGATAAAAAGAAAGCGGCGGTACGTGAAGCCAGGGGCTCCAAAAAAGTTCGTATCGAGCCGGTGGTCAAAAGTGTTGAAATTTCTGAACGCATGGACCGTGAAAAACAAATCGCGCTATTTGAAGGCCCGGTTGATGCCGAATTGCCGGGTCTACGTTTACTGGATCCTCCCAAACCACACGAGAAAGGTTATTCAAAGGAAGCATTGGAAGCGCTGTCGCGCCTGGTAGAAATAAAACTGAATGATTTCAATATTGAAGTAGAAGTGGTTGCGGTACATCCCGGCCCGGTGATTACCCGTTTTGAGATGAATCTTGCGCCGGGCGTTAAAGCCAGCAAAATAACGGCGCTTTCGAAAGACCTTGCGCGTTCACTTTCTGTGACCAGCGTTCTGGTGGTCGAGGTTATTCCAGGCAAATCGTTTGTTGGCCTTGAAATCCCCAACGAGAATCGCGAACTGGTTTCACTGAGCGAAATTCTTATGTCGAAGGAATATGACCGGTCGTTGTCGCCACTCACGCTGGGATTAGGTAAAGATATTTCAGGTCACCCCGTGGTTGCAGACCTTTCAAAAATGCCGCATTTGTTGGTCGCCGGCACCACGGGTTCAGGTAAGTCAGTCTGTATTAATGCCTTGTTAATGAGTTTGTTGTACAAGAGCAAACCGCAGGATGTGCGCATGATACTGATTGATCCTAAAATGCTGGAGCTTAATGTTTACGAAGGTATTCCGCATTTACTGGCGCCCGTTGTTGTTGATATGAAAGAGGCAGCCAATGCGTTGCGATGGTGTGTTGGTGAAATGGAAAACCGCTACGAGCTGATGGCAGCGCTGGGCGTTAGAAACATTGCCGGTTACAACCGAAAGGTTAAAGAGGCGATTGAAAAAGGCAAGCCTCTGGAAGACCCTTTATTTAACCCGGATACACAAGCACCCGGAGCGCAGCCCGCAAAACTGCAAACACTGCCGTTCATCGTTATTGTGGTCGATGAGTTTGCTGATTTGTTTATGGTGGTGGGCAAAAAAATTGAAGAACTGATTGCGCGTCTTACTCAAAAGGCACGTGCTTCAGGCATACATCTCATTCTTGCCACACAACGACCGTCAGTTGATGTGATAACGGGACTGATTAAATCTAATATACCCACACGAATTGCTTTCCAGGTTTCGTCTCGCGTAGATTCACGAACTATTCTGGATCAGATGGGTGCCGAACAACTGTTAGGCCATGGTGACATGTTATATCTCGAAAGCGGGCAAAGTTTACCAACACGTATACACGGTGCGTTTGTAGATGATCACGAAGTACATAAGGTGGTCAGTCATTTGAAGCAGCAAGGCAACCCGGATTACATTGAAGAAGTGCTAAAGGAGAATGCAGGTGCAGTGGTATTGCCGGGCGAAAAAGTTCTGGGTGGTAGTGATGACATGGATGCTCTGTACGATGAAGCTGTACGTATTGTTACTGAAACGCGCAAAGCATCTATCTCCTACGTGCAACGACGTTTGAAAATTGGTTATAACCGTGCAGCGAGAATGATAGAAGAAATGGAGAACAGCGGTGTGGTTAGTGCCATGCAATCAAACGGGTCGCGTGAAGTTCTTGCGCCGCCCCCACCACGGCAATAAATATACACGTATGATTCTTAAGCAATATTTTTTGAAAGCTCTGTTTTATATCTCTTTATTAATGCAGACGACCAGTTTGTATGCGGGTGAAGGTGAGCGCCTGCTGGATAAATTTCTAACAGAAATAAAAACCATGTCGGCCGATTTTTCACAAACATTACGCACCGACAACGGTGAAATTTTGCAGGAAACCTCGGGTAAATTTTATCTCAGCAGGCCGGGAAAATTTCGCTGGAATTATGCTGAGCCTTATGAGCAGGAAATTGTTTCTGATGGTGAAAATGTCTGGATTTACGATGTTGACCTTCAGCAGGTGATTGTGCAAAAAAGATCCACATCACTGGGCAATACTCCAATGGCGTTAATGGAAGGAAAATTAAAGTTGGCGGAAGCTTATACAGTGAGTGAGCTTGACCATCGTGACGGTATTTACCGTTTGAAGTTAACCAGTAAAAGTAGCGATACTGATTTTTCTGAACTGGTTGTTGGTGTTGATAAAACGGGGCTGCGTTTTATGCAATTGCACGACCAGTTCGAACAAACAACTGATATTGTTTTTGATAATCTTGAATCCAATCCTCGTTTGGCAAAGGGGATTTTTGAATTCATCCCGCCGGAGGGTGCCGACGTTTTAGGAGGCTAGTGATGTCGGCTAACAAGGTCAGGCATGAATACCGGCCTCTTGCAGACCGGATGCGCCCAACATCTCTGGACGAATTTTTTGGCCAGCACCATGTGCTCGGTGAAAACAGAGCATTAAAACAGGCCATTGAAACCGGCAGTCTTCACTCCATGGTTTTCTGGGGCCCTCCCGGAACCGGTAAAACGACATTGGCAAAAATTATCGCGCACTGCTCAGAGGCCGAGTTTATAAGCCTCTCGGCTGTGCTCTCTGGTGTTAAAGACATCCGTGCAGCCATCGATCAGGCAGAAACATTACAGGCAGAAGGCAGGGCAACTATTTTGTTTGTTGATGAGGTGCATCGTTTTAACAAGTCTCAGCAGGATGCCTTTTTGCCATATGTTGAAGATGGCACTATTTATTTTATTGGTGCCACCACAGAAAATCCTTCTTTTGAACTTAACAACGCATTATTGTCACGCGTTAAAACCTATGTTTTAAAAAGTCTGGATACAGATGCTGTAAAGAAAATATTAATAAGAGCACTGAACAATGACAGCGAACTTGTTAACAGCCATGTACAACTTGATGATGAGTTACTTGACATGCTTGCACAAATTTCCGACGGTGATGCGAGACGTGCTTTGAATTTTCTGGAAATTGCTGCTGATCTGACTGAATCGAAACAGGGTAAAACAGTCATCACTCAATCAGTAATACAGGATGTTACCGCACAAAGCTTACGCCGCTTTGATAAAGGCGGTGATATTTTTTACGATCAAATATCTGCCTTACATAAATCTGTGCGTGGTAGTAATCCTGATGCAGCGTTGTACTGGTGTGCACGTATGATGGATGGCGGTTGTGATCCGTTGTACGTTGCCCGCCGTGTGGTTCGCATGGCATCGGAAGATATCGGTAATGCAGATCCGCGTGGCCTGCAGTTAGCGCTGGATGCCTGGCATACCTATGAACGACTGGGTAGCCCGGAAGGTGAGCTGGCTATTGCGCAGGCTGTTGCCTATCTCGCCAGTACTGCGAAGAGTAATGCTGTTTATGCAGCATGGGGTGCGGCGATGAACGCGGCTCGTCAATCAGGAAGTATGGAAGTTCCCATGCACCTGCGAAATGCGCCAACTCGTTTAATGAAAGACATGGGTCATGGTAAAGATTACCGATATGCCCATAACGAAGAAGATGCTTTCGCAGCGGGTGAAACCTATTTTCCTGATGGCATGGGTGAGAAAATTTTTTATGAGCCAGTAAGTCGAGGACTGGAAGTTAAGATTAAAGAAAAACTTGATCGACTGAGAGGCTTGAATAAACAGGCCAGGAATAAGAACAGGGTCAAGTAATTTTTGTGACAGTCTTCATGCGCGAGTTCAAAAGCAAAGTCAAAATCATTCACCACAGAGGCACAGAG
>QIHT01000075.1 GCA_003229115.1 Gammaproteobacteria bacterium
AAACTGCAACGGCAAATCAATATCCGATGCTTTTAACATCGACATCACCTCTTGCAGGTGATCGCGTTTTTTACCCGTTACCCTTACCTGCTCGCCTTGAATCGCAGCCTGTACTTTCATTTTCGAATCTTTAATGAGTTTTACGACTTTTTTTGCATCTTCTTTACCGATACCCTGCTTTACCGCAATAATCTGGTAGGCACGTAAACCTCTTTCTTCGACTAAACCACGATCAAGACAACGCGTATCTATTTTTCGCTTGGAAAACTTGTTAACCATAATGTCACGCATTTGTTTTATCTGGAAATCACTGGTGGCTTCAAACGTCATTACAAACTCTTTCAAGCCTACTTTTGCATCGCTGCCTTTAAGTGGTAACTTCCCGGTTTATTTGATCCACCGCATTCATTAATTCATGTTTATCAACTTCGGAAACTACGTCAAAAGAAGGCATGCAATTATTCCTCAATATATTTACAATGGGCATATAACAAAACAAAGGGGACTGAATGTCAAATCCATTTATTGGGAACATATTTATTGGTTTGGGCGCACTCAATGCTTTCATCTCGGTAGGCTTTGGCGCTTTTGCGGCACACAAGCTCAAGCTGAGCCTGCCGTCCGACCAACTGGCCATCATACATACCGCAGCTGATTACCAGCTCTACCACGCACTTGGCCTGATTCTGGTTGGGCTTCTTATTCAGCGAAGCAACACCAAATGCAACAAGCGGGCCGGCTGGTTTATGTTGGTTGGCATTGTTTTGTTCAGCGGCAGCCTTTACATACTCGGGTTAACCGGTATTAAATGGCTAGGCATGATCACACCTGTCGGTGGTGTGTTTTTTTTGACAGCATGGCTCATACTAATGTTTGCTCACCTGTGGCCACAGGACGAAACCTCATGATTTCTTACCCAGGAGAATATGCATGACAACTATTTACCACCAGGTAGGAATCAAGGCACCTGTTGAAAAAGTTTTTAATGCCATTGCTACTCTCGAAGGTGTTTCAGGCTGGTGGACGCTAACCACAGGCGAACCGACTATTAATGGTGACCTCACCTTCAGCTTTGGTGAGCATGACGTTTTTGCAAAAGTCACTGCATACGATGACAACAAGCATGTTGAGTGGACAGTTCAGAGCAAAGAAGGCGATGAATGGCGCAATACTCGCATCTGTTTTGATCTTGACGAGAAAGAAGATCAGGTTATGGTTAATTTTCAACATGCTGACTGGAAACAGGCAACTAGCTTTCTTGCACATTGCAGCACGAAATGGGGCGTGTTTATGGTTAGCTTAAAAGAGTATGTCGAAACCGGAACGGGTATGTCTTTTCCTGATGATATTCATATTAACCACTCATCGTTTTAACATTTGAAAAGCTTTCACCGCAGAGGGGCTTTATTACGTAGGAGCGGCTTTAGCCGCGAACAGGGGTTGCGTGTTAACAAACATTCGCGGCTAAAGCCGCTCCTACAAAACTCTAATGCATTTAGGTTTTCTCCGCGCCCTCTGCGTCTCTGCGGTGAAAGCTTTTTATTATTCTTTTCTCGCAGACTTACGACCTTGCGATGCCGAAAATATTCCACGTAAGATATTTACCTCACGCTTAGTGATATGTGTACGACTAAATAAACCCTTTAATCGTCGCATAACAATCTCGGGGTTATTGGTACCAAAGAATCCTATATCTTCGAGCATTTGCGACAGGTGGTCATACATACCTTCTACCTGGTCTGCTGTGGCGGGGCTATCGGCTTCTGACTTTTCTATCGGCGAAGGCTCTATCAACTCTCCCAGCGAGGCGATGCGCAATTCGTAACACAATACTTGCACTGCTGCGGCAACATTGAGTGAGCTGTACTCTGGATTGGTTGGAATACAAACCAGTGCATGACACAACTCTAACTCTTCATTGGTCAGTCCTGTTCTTTCCCGGCCGAACACGATAGCGACTTTACCCGATCTACTCTGCTCCACACTTTTTTCCGCACACTCACGCGGTTGCATTATTGGCCATTCCACCGTGCGCTCGCGTGCACTGGTGCCCATCACCCAGGAGCAGCCTGTTAGCGCCTCGGACAATGTCGAAACCACCGTCGCATCACCCAAAACATCATCCGCGCCCGAGGCACGGCTGTAGGCTTCAAAGCTTGGATGGTCTTTGGGATCAACCAGCACCAGCTTTGTCAGCCCCATATTTTTCATGGCGCGCGCAGTAGCGCCGATATTTCCGGGATGGGAAGTATTCACCAGTACGATTCTTATATTTTCAAGCATGGTCTATTCTATCAATCTTTTGTTTTTGCCACAGAGGTCACAGAGCACACAGAGAAAAGTTAAGCTCTGGTTTTCGATTATGTTTTTACGTCATCCCGAACGAATGTGAGGGATCTGATGCGACATCGCAAAAGATCCCTCACATTCGTTCGGGATGACATGATATAACCTCTGCGTGCTCTGTGTCCTCTGTGGCTAAAAGGCTTTTCCACAACTGCCATCATGAAATAAGTCAGCCAGTCTGTTAAACTCTGCGGCGAGTTAAACCGTTCTTTAAAAATTTGCCATGCACCCAACAGTTAACATTGCTGTACGCGCCGCGCGTGCGGCCGGCGATATCATCGCCCGTAATATGGACCGAATCGATCGGCTCAAGATTACAACCAAGAAAACCAACGACTTTGTCACCAATGTCGATCAGAAAGCTGAAGCTGCCATCATTGATATATTGCAGCAGGCTTATCCCGAGCATGGCATTCTCGCCGAGGAAAGCGGTCTTCATGGCGAAGGTGCCGAGTATCAGTGGATTATCGACCCGCTGGATGGCACCACCAATTTCCTGCATGGCTTTCCCCAGTTTGCGGTTTCCATCGCACTCAAACACAAAAATCGTCTTGAAACCGGCGTTATTTATGACCCTGTTTCACAGGAATTATTTACCGCATCGCGCGGTGAAGGTGCGCAGCTCAATGGCAAAAAAATCAGGGTATCCGGTCAGATAGGCATAGCTGGATCTCTACTAAGCACCGGTTTTCCGTATCACGATCAGAGCTACCTGGACACTTATATTGAAACCATGAAAACCCTGATGGCAACTGCAGCCGGTATTCGCCGACCGGGTTCAGCCGCACTTGATCTTGCCTGGTTAGCGGCCGGGCGAACCGACGGCTTCTGGGAATTCAATCTCAACGCCTGGGACATTGCTGCGGGTATATTAATCGTCCGCGAAGCCGGTGGCATCATTACCGACTTTCAGGGCAATGATAATTACCTGAAAACGGGCGACATCATTGCCGCCAGCCCCAGGGTATTTCCTGAAATGTTAAAGATAATTTCAGAAAAAATTAGCGGCAGTGCCTACGAAGAACAAACAACCAGGAAGTAATTCCTGCAACAAATATCTGAAAAAAAACAAGATGAAACCCAACTATAAAATACATACCAAAATTCTTCTTGCTGTTTGCCTGTTGTTCACCATGAATGCAGCCGCAAAAAACTTTAGTTCTCGCGCCGAAACATGGGAGTTTTTCCTTGCCCCGCAATTTACCAACTCAAAACTCTTGCAATTTGATAACGGCGCTGAGGCCAACATCAACGAAACTTCCAGCTTAAGTTTTGGACTTGGATACAACATGAACAGTCAAACAGAACTATCAGTACTCTTTACAAATAGCGATACTAACTACAGTGGTAAACGAATTATTGATGACGGCTCCAATACACCAGAAAAATTTACCGCAAATCTACTGACTAGTAGCATCAATTTCGGCCTTACATACAACCTTTTTAAAACCGCTTTCACGCCTTATATTTCAACCCATTTAGGCTGGTCCTTTATCGACTCAGGAATTCCTACAGGAAGCATCACTGGTAACTGCTGGTGGGATCCCTGGTGGGGATATACCTGCTCATCACGAGCAGAAACTTTCACAACAACAGAGCTGAATTATGGCGCCGGTCTTGGCTTGCGGTTCGACGTCAACCAGTCTTTTTACCTTAAAGGTGGTGTTTCTAAAAATTACATCGACCTGAACAGCAGCAACACCGCTGATTTCACCACCTATCAGTTTATTTTTGGCTTTAAGTTCTAGCGCGTACGGCGTAACAACTAACGAGCAATACGCTATTGCTCTGCCCACTCGCTTTTGGTGTATGCCTTGATGGTTAGCGCATGGATAGCGCCGCTTTGAATATGTTCGTTTACCGTAGCATAAACCATTTTCTGTTTAGCCAATAACGTCTTGCCTTCAAATTCATCCGACACCACGATAGTCGTATACTTACCGCCATCTGCCGTTACCTGAGCCTCGCAATCCGCAATGCCCGCCTCTATAATCTGTTTAACTTCTTCAGTTTCCATAGCACACCTCGTTATAATGGGCGCATGTTACAACGCCTGCACACCTATAACACCGTATTTTTTATAATGCTTCTGCCATGAGTATCTGCACACGGCTTTTACTTCTTTGTCGCCCGGGTTTTGAAAAAGAGTGCGCCGGGGAAATCATCGATGCTGCAAATGCTGCAGGCTTCCCGGCATATATCCAGACGAATGACAACAGCGGGTATGTATTACTCATTGGCACCTCAGAACAGGATACCAGTGAACTGTTCAAGCTATTGCAATTTGGTGACCTGATTTTTACGCGGCAGTGGTTTTCAGTTTTACCTAAACTCGATAACTTGCCTGAAAAAAATCGCATCGATCCTTTGATGACTGCCATTAAAAAATTAAAAACCAGCTTTCACGATAGTCACTTTAATTATGCAGACACCAACGAGGGCAAGTCACTCAGCCGTTTTTGCAAACAATTCAAACCACATCTATTAACTGCGCTAAAAAAACAACAACTGCTGTCTGCCCATGCCAGTCAGCGGTTACATATACTATTTCTGGATTCACAAAATGCTTACGTTGGTACAGCACCTGTTGAAAACAGCGCCAGCAACCCAATGGGCATTCCGCGATTACGCATGCCCTCTTCTGCCCCCAGTCGCTCAACATTAAAACTCGAAGAAGCGATTCACTGGTTTGTGCCCGATGAACAGCAATATTTCAAAGCGGGCATGTCTGCGGTTGACCTCGGCGCTGCACCGGGTGGCTGGACATGGCAGTTAACGAAACGGGGTTTGTTAGTGTCCGCCATCGATAACGGCCCGATGGATGAAGACTTGATGCGTGACGGTATGGTAGAACATTACAGAACCGATGCCTTCAAATTCATGCCAGACAAACCTGTCGACTGGCTGGTCTGCGACATGGTCGAACGACCTCACCTGGTCACTCAATTGATCATCGGCTGGTTTAAGCGCAAACAGTGCAAAAACGCCATCTTCAACCTCAAACTACCCATGAAAAAGCGACTGAAAACCGTGCAGGAGTGTAAAGCACTCATCGAACAGGAGCTGGCAAATAGCAACGTCAGCTGCACCATCCGCATGAAACAGCTCTATCACGACCGCGAAGAAATCACCGCGTGTATATTAACCGCAAAGCTCTAATTCATGCATTTCATATGAGATTTTGTATCCTGTCATCTCGAACGAACGTGAGAGATCTTGCATTTATTAAGGTAGAAGATTCCTCACACTCACACAAAACACTCGGTTCGGAATGACAACAGAAAGACAATTCTGTAGTAAATTAATAAATCGGTTAGCATTACAACAATATCAGGGATAAGGAATCCACGAAATGACCAACTCTATATACTGGTACGACTACGAAACCTTCGGCATCAATTCCCGTTTTGACCGCCTCGCGCAATTTGGCGGCATACGCACCGACGAAAAACTGAACATCATCAGTGACCCGCTGGTAATCTATTGCAAACCCGCCGATGACATGTTGCCTGACCCGCAAGCCTGCCTCATTACCGGCATCACCCCGCAAAAAGCACTAGCTGAGGGTTTAATTGAAGCCGAGTTCATTCACACTATCCATAAGGAGTTCTCACAACCCGGTACCTGCATTGCGGGATACAACAGCATTCGGTTTGACGATGAATTCACCCGCAATGCCTTGTACAGGAATTTCTTTAATCCCTACGCGCACGAATGGCAACACGGAAACTCACGATGGGATCTGATCGATATTGTCAGACTCACTCGCGCGTTGCGTCCCGAAGGTATCCAGTGGCCAGTAGGAGACAACGGTAAACCCAGCATGAGACTTGAGCTGTTAACCAAAGAAAACAATATCAGTCACGAAGATGCACACGATGCCATGTCGGATGTCTACGCCACTATTGAAATGGCTCGACTGGTTCGTGACAGGCAACCACGTTTGTTTGACTATATGTATAAACACCGCAAAAAATCTGAAATTAGCCAGCTACTCAACCTTCGCACTCACGATGCCGTGCTTCATGTTTCATCGCGCTACTCCGCTGAACGTGGTGCCATTGCCATGGTGATGCCCTTATGTGCGCACCCCACGAATAAAAACAGCATTGTGGTTTACGATCTCAGTAATGACCCCGGCGATTTTTTAGCCATCGATGCGGAGGAAGTCTCGGCCCGGTTATATACGAGAACAGAAGACCTGCCTGAGGGTGTGGAACGTATCCCTATAAAAGAAGTACATATTAACAAGTGCCCTGTCATCGTACCTCTGAAAACGATGGATGCCGCATCGGCTAAAAGACTCAACATCGATATCGAGAGCTGCGAAGCCCATCGCCAAACCATTCTCGATAATATCGACGTGCTTAGCGAAAAAATACGCCAGGTATTCAGCCATCAGGATTACCCCGAGGTCACCGACCCAGATGCACAAATCTATTCGGGCGGATTTTTCAGTGAGGCTGATAATGGCCGCATGGAGCGCATCAGAAAAAGCAGCCCGCAGGAGCTAGGTAAACTTAATCTCGTCTTTGACGATAAACGTCTGCCCGAAATGCTGTTCCGCTACCGCGCCAGAAACTTCCCCGAAACTCTCGATGCTGAAGAAAAACAACGTTGGGATGAATATCGACATGCCCGTTTCAACGACCCCGCACAGACCAAACGTACCCTGAATCGCTATTTAGCCGATATTGAAGCTCTTCAAAACGGCCCTGAAACCACCGGACAACAGTTGGTCATCCTTCAGGAACTCATAGACTATGCCAATCAACACCTTTCCTTAAATCATAACTAACTGTTTTTATTGATTTTAAAAAGAAACCTTAAATATAACTTAAATAATTATTGACTTATATTAGAATTTTATAATATAATACTTCCATTGGTCGTACAGGCCAAGCGCATGAAACTAATTATTTGCTGTTAAACAAAAACTTTTAGGAAATTATTATGAAAACATTACAAATCATCGCTGCTGCTGCAGTACTTGCTGCTTCTACCTCTGCTAACGCTTGGTGGGGTCCTTTTGACAACAACAGTTACAACAACGGTTCACAAAACGGTTACGGTTCACAAAATGGTAACGGTAACGGTGCTGCTGACGGCGCTGTAGACGGCGACTTCGACACCAGCTTCTCTTTCGGTATGAAAGCTTCTGGTAAAGGTCGTGGTAACGGAAACGGCAACGGTTACGGCTACAATGACTACCGCGGCCAGAATGGCTACAACGGTTCTAACGGTTACAATGGCTACAACGGCCACGCACCTTACGGTTACGCTCCTGTAGCTCCAGTTGCACCAGCTCCTGCTGCTCCGGCTACTGTAACTAAGTAATTAGTTACCAATAGCTAAAAAAACCGGCCACCTTCGGGTGGCCGGTTTTTTTTCGCCTGTGAAAAACACACAGGATACGAGAAGATCTTTCACTCAGGAGATCCACAAGTGATCATATATATTTACCTCACCACGAGCGACCGCTTCCGACCCATAACGTACTGTCAAAATCTTTAAAAGTAATTTGCCACAGAGGTCACAGAGCACACAGAGAAAAGCTTATATTGAATAAGACCTGTTTACGTAGGAGCGGCTTTAGCCGCGAATGATTGCAAGTCTGCTGCATTGTTCGCGGCGGCTAAAGCCGCTCCTACAAACTCACTTATTAAAATAAATGTTTTCCCTCTGTGAGCTCAGGGCTACGTAGTACTTCGCCCATACAAGCTGTGACCTCTGTGGCAAAAGTTTTTGACTTTGTTTTTGAACTGAAAAAAATGGCCATTGTCAGACACTCAATAAGGAAAGTGCTGCTACCAATGCATGATCCATCAACTTGAACACTATCTAGATAACCGATAGACTCCCACTCATGGCTAAAATCCATAACAATTCGACGTTCAAATATCTACTGGTTCTGTGCCTCAGCTTCACGCTGTTACTGTCACAGGCCGATAGATTACATATGCATCTTGTGCATGATGATCATTCCGTGTCATCAGGACATATCATTGGCGTACACCCGGAATCAACATTGCATGATTTTGACCTGACGAATCACCATGGCGAACATCAGGATAATCATTCTGCTGTTGCGATTGATATAAGCATTGACCAACTAGCGAAGAAAGCAAATTTACTCGACCTGCTGGCCATTGCTCTACTTTTCATCGTGCTCTTTCTGATTACCCCTCGCCTGAGACGTGTGAGCAAACAGAAACTTTGCAAAGTTCCCGTTAGCTCCTGTTATTACTTACTCCAGCCACCGCTACGCGCACCACCTGTAAAATAAATCCGGGCTTCTCGCCCCGAATACAATCATACCGTAATAGATTGTCTGCCATAAATCTGCATGGGTTTATGCATTGCACATCATTATTAAAATATTGTAATTAAAACTCAGTCAAATTGCGACAAATCGTTGCTGTGTATTTACTGATTTTGAAACCACACAGGAGATAACGCTCTGATGTTATCCAAATTTAGAAATCATTGTTTCGGCTATATACTGCTATTTTTCAGTAGCGTGTTATCAGCAGAAACGAGCCCAAATTATGACCCGTCGAATACCCGTTCGCAGAACATAAATTTACCGCAGGCTATAAGCAAAACATTTACGCATAACCCGGCATTAAAAGCTTTTAGCTATGAAGTTAAAGCGCAACAAGGTCGCGAACTCCAGGCGGGGATGTCTGCCAGTCCTGAATTTAATATTGCTGTTGAAGATGCCCTGGGATCAGGTGCTTTTAAAAGTGCAGATAGCGCGCAGTTCACCTTGAATATTGGCTGGGTACTGGAAGGTGAAATTCGCCAGAGTTATATTGATGAAGCACGAGCAGGTGCCTTATCACTTTCGACTGAGACAAACATCAAACGACTAGATGCGGCCGCTGAAACCGCGCGCCTGTATCTTATCTGCCTGGCACAACAGGCTCGCCTGATCAATGCGGATAAAACCTGGAAACTCGCCAATGAAACCGTGATTGCGGTCAATAAGCGAGTGACGGCAGGTAAAACACCTGACGCAGAACTGGAAAGAGCCAGAGCAGAGCTAGCGAGAAGAAATCTTGATCGTGAAAAAATTACCTACCAGCTGAGTTCGGCGATTCGTTTATTAGCCGCGCAATGGGGTGAAACTGATCCTGAATTTACAAAAGTTGAGGGTGATATTTTTAATACACCTCAAGCCCTGTCTTTTGAAACCCTTAAAAACCGTCTCGAACAGAGTCCCGATTTTCTTCGTCTGATGTCGGACAAACGCCTGAAAAAGACCCGCTTAAAACTGGCACAGTCTCAAAGCAATCCGGAATGGAAAGTGAATCTTGGCGTACGCCATTTTGAACGGACGAATGATCAGGCGCTGGTCGCGGACATTAGCATACCCTTTGGCGAACGCAGTCGAAATAGTGGGCGTATTCGCACGGCACAGGAAAATTTATCGCAAACGCAAGCTCTACAGGATGAACTAAGGGTACGTATCGAAACCACGCTGTTTATTTTATCTCAGGAACTGCAGCACAGCCTGCATCGGGTTGAAACCTATCGCGAGAAAATTATTCCCCGACTTGAAACCGCATTAAGTCAAACCCGCCGAGCCTATGATTTAGGTCGCTACAGTTATCTCGAATGGCGTAGCGTGCAGGCGGAATTACTCAATGCACGCACCTCGTTAATTGAAGACAGTATCGCGGCACATTTAAAAGTGATTGAAATTGAACGTTTAACCGGCGTATCTATGATTAAACCGGCAGGTAAATAATTATGAAAAACACGATGAAACTATTTAACACGAAGTTGCTATTTATAAGTCTGCTGATCATTTGTTCAGGCTTGCTACTAAGCGCATGTGGAAATTCAGAAGACGAACATCACAACGCAACCCATAATGCCCATCACGCCCCCATTGAAAAAGGTTCACACGGTGGTCGTTTACTAAGCCGTGATGATTTCACTATCGAATTATCTATTTTTGAAACCGGTGCGCTCCCTAAATTTCGTGCCTGGGCCAGTTATGAAGGCAAACCATTAAAACCATCAGATGTCGAACTTAAAATTACTCTGTCGCGTCTGGGCGGAAAAGTGGATGAAATAAACTTTAAACCTCACAACGATGCAATGCGGGGTGATAGCGTTATTTATGAACCTCATTCATTTATTGTGAATATTGCTGCAAAACATAACGACATTAAATATAACTGGCAATACGACAACATTGAAGGCCGTACAAAAATTGAATCAGCCGTCGCTAAAGCACTGGAAATCAGCACAGACACTGCCGGGCCAGTTGTGTTACAACAAACCGTTAATGTGTTTGGAAAAATCACCGCCAATACTGAACGCATGAGTCAGGTGAGTGCACGTTTTTCAGGAGTAGTTAAATCCATTTCTGTATCGATAGGTGACACGGTTCGCAAGGGCCAGACATTGGCCAGCGTAGAAAGCAACGAAAGCCTTAAACTGTACACTATCAAAGCCCCCATCAGTGGCACTATTACCCAGCGCAATGCCAATATCGGCGAACAGGTAAACGCACAAACTCTGTTTATCATTGCTGACACTTCAAATGTATGGGTGGATTTATCTATATTCCCGGCAGATCAACAACGCGTCAAACCAGGTGTGCCCGTCAGTTTTTCACTGGTAAATCAGGCTAAATCTTTTGCAGGAAAAATTACTCTGATCAATGTACTGGCAGAAGCAAACCAGTCGGTTATTGCACGCGCGGTTATTGATAACAAAAACGGCCAGCTTTTACCCGGCAGTTTTGTGAAGGCAAAAATCAAAGTCGATGAAGTTGCCGTCCCTCTGGCGGTAAAACGTTCGGGCTTGCAGGCCTATAGAGATTTTGCCGTGGTTTATGAACAAATTGGTGATGAGTATGAAGTGCGCATGCTGGAACTGGGTCGGCAGGATGATGAATGGGTGGAAGTGTTAGGTGGCCTGCAAGCAGGTGCCACTTACGTTGTTGAAAACAGCTATGTGATTAAAGCCGATATTGAAAAATCCGGCGCCACGCATGACCATTAATTCAGCAGCCATTCATTCAGCTATGGAAAATTATTATGCTTGAAAAAATTATACAACTCTCCCTTTCTCGACGAGTGCTGGTGATTGTGCTGGTACTAATGATAATGGGTCTGGGTGCATGGAAATTCACCCAGCTGCCGATTGATGCGGTGCCAGACATTACCAATATTCAGGTGGTGATTAACACCGAAGCCCCTGGTTACACTCCACTTGAAACCGAACAACGAGTGAGTTTTCCGATAGAAACCGCCATGGCCGGTTTACCCAAATTATCCTACACCCGCTCTATTTCACGTTATGGCCTGTCTCAGGTCACCATTGTGTTTGTCGAAGGCACGGATATTTATTTTGCACGTCAGTTAGTCGGCGAACGCTTAAGTACTGCGAAAAGCAATATACCGAAAGACTTAGAACCAACCATGGGCCCCATCGCAACCGGTTTAGGTGAGATTTTTATGTTCACCGTGGATGCAGAACCCGGCGTTAAAAATGCCGATGGCAGTTTAGTCACGCCCACTGATTTACGTTCGGTGCATGACTGGATTATTCGTCCTCAATTAATGCGTGTGCCCGGCGTGGTGGAAGTGAACCCGATTGGCGGTTACAAAAAACAAATACTGGTTGCGCCCGAGCCCGCCAAACTCCTGTCCTATGGCATTAACTACAGCGATGTGGTGAATGCAGTAGAACAAAACAATGATAATCGTGGTGTTGGTTTTATTGAACACAACGGCGCACAGTGGTTAATGCGCGTACCCGGTCAGGCCAGTAATTTACAGGATCTTGAAAATATTATTATTCAACAACAGCAAGGCTTGCCCATTCGTATAAAAGACGTTGCAACGGTAAGTCTGGGTAAAGAATTAAGAACAGGCGCAGCCACTCAAAATGGTCGTGAAGTAGTGATGAGTACCGTGTTTATGTTGACCGGTGAGAACAGTCGCACGGTGGCCAATAATGTGGCAATAAAACTCGAAGAAATTAAAACCAGTTTACCCGACGGCATTACTGCCAACGCAGTTTACAATCGCACTAGCCTGGTGGATAAAACCCTGGTCACAGTGCAAAAAAACCTGCTGGAAGGTGCCTTGCTAGTAATTGTGGTCTTGTTTCTGTTACTGGGAAACATACGCGCCGCATTATTAACCGCAGCGGTAATTCCTATTGCTATGTTAATGACCATCACCGGCATGGTGCAGACTAAAGTCAGCGCCAACTTAATGAGCCTCGGCGCACTGGATTTTGGTTTGATCATTGATGGTGCGGTAATTATTGTAGAAAACTGTTTACGCAAATTAAGTCAGGCCGGCACGAAACCACTACCTCTCAATGAACGCTTAACACTGGTGTTCGATGCCACCCGCGAAGTGATACGCCCGGCATTGTTTGGTGTATTTATTATTACTGCCGTCTACATTCCCATTTTTGCGCTCGATGGTGTAGAAGGAAAAATGTTTCACCCTATGGCGCTAACAGTAATCATTGCCCTGATTAGTGCAATGATTTTATCCGTGACATTTGTGCCTGCCGCGATTGCGCTTTTATTTAGCAAACCGATACAGGAAAAAGAAAACAGAATTATTAAAGCCGCACGGTCTGCCTATCAACCCATTTTAATGTTGTCACTAAGATTTCGTTGGGCGATAGTGTCAATGGCGGTGTTGTTGGTCCTGCTTTCTGCCACACTCATTCCCAAACTGGGTTCAGAATTTATGCCTAATTTAGATGAAGGTGACATTGTTATGCATGCACTGCGCATACCCGGCACCTCATTGCAGCAGGCAATACGTTTACAACAGGGCCTGGAAAATGAAATCAAAAAACTAGCGGAAGTGAAACTGGTGTTTGCAAAAATAGGCACAGCTGAAATAGCCACCGATGCTGTGCCCCCCAGTGTTGCCGATAATTTTATTATTCTTAAACCCCGTGATCAATGGCCGGATCCTGATAAACCAAAATTGCAGGTAGTGGCAGAGCTCGAAGCACTGGTCACACCGATTCCCGGCAATCGCTATGAATTTTTACAACCGATTCAAATGCGCTTTAATGAATTAATCTCAGGCGTTCGTGCAGAACTTGCTATCAAAGTATTCGGTGATGATTTTGATCAACTAATTAGCCTCGGCTCTGAAATTGAAAAAGCCCTTAAAAAAGTTTCAGGGGCGGCGGATGTAGCCGTAGAACAGGCCACCGGTTTACCCGTCATGACCATACAGCCAAAGCGTGAAGCCATGGCTCGCTATGGATTGAGTATTGCTGAATTACAGAGCGTACTGGCTACCGCATTAGGTGGCAGCGTGGCCAGTCAGTTTTATGAAGGTGATCGTCGTTCTGACATTGTGGTGCGTTTGGCAGAACATTTACGTACCGACATGGTTGCCCTGTCCAGCTTACCGGTGATGCTTGCCAATGGTGATTATGTACCATTAGGAGAAGTTGCTGAGCTTAATTTAGTCACCGGCTATAACCAGATTTACCGGGAAAATAGCAAACGGCGCATAGTCGTTACCAGCAATGTACGGGGGCGCGATCTGGGATCATTTGTAAGTGCTGTACAGCAGTCGGTTACAGACAATGTTAAAATACCGGCAGGTTACTGGATTGAATACGCGGGCACTTATGAAAAACTGCAATCCGCAACGCAACGCCTGTCGATTGTAGTGCCATTAACCCTGGCGCTGGTCATCGGTTTGCTGATTATGGCATTGGCTTCGATTAAGGATGCGGCCATTATTTTCTCCGGCGTACCGCTGGCACTCACCGGCGGCATCGTCGCTTTGCTATTGCGCGACATTCCCTTTTCAATATCCGCCGCGGTTGGTTTTATTGCATTATCCGGCATCGCTGTGCTCAATGGTTTAGTCATGGTGTCCTTCATTCGTGATTTACGCATGCATGGTCGAGACTTAAATGACGCGATTATTGATGGCGCGCTTACACGATTGCGCCCTGTTTTAATGACAGCCCTGGTGGCAGCCCTGGGTTTTGTTCCCATGGCACTCAATACAGGCATTGGCTCGGAAGTTCAGCGACCGCTGGCAACTGTGGTCATAGGTGGCATTATCTCCTCTACCCTGCTCACACTGGTGGTCTTACCGGCCCTGTATCAGTTGGTGCATGGGCGAGAGAAGAAAGAGGCCAGAGATTTGCCGCATAATGAGTGACCGCTTACGACCCTTGATGGACTGTCAAAAACTTTAAAAGCTATTCACCACAGAGGCACAGAGAGCACAGAGGTTTTTATTGTTAGCTACGCCGTAGGCGTCGCTAACAATAAAAAGGCTTTCTCTGTGCCTCTGTGGTGAAAGTTTTTTGGCATTGTTTTTGAACTGACAAAAATGGCCGATAACGGGCGGTCAAAACAACACCAACTCGACTGCTCAGACAAGCCCGTAGGTTGGGGTGAGGCACGAACCCCAACATATACTAATTTGAACGCTAAAATGTTGGGGTTCCTTCGTCACCCCAACCTACTAACTGTCAAAAGCTTTAAAAGCTATTTACCACAGAGGCACAGAGGACACAGAGAAAAACTTTTTATTGTTAGCAACGCCGTAGGCGTCGCTAACAAAATAAACCTCTGTGTTCTCTGTGCCTCTGTGGTGAAAGTTTTTGACTTTATTTTTGAGTTGACAAAAATGGTCAATAACGAACTATCAAAACAACACCAACTCGACTGTTCAGCCAGGCTATAGTCACCATCATAAAAATCACGACGTTCTAACTAGTTGTATTTATTAACAATAGTTACAAACCTTAAATTTAACTTAAATAATGATTGACTTATATTAGAATTTTATAATATAATTCTACTCGTTGGTCGTACAGGCCAGGCGCATGAAATTAAATTTGCTGTTAAATGAACAAAACTTATAGGAAAAACATTATGAAAACATTATCAATTATTGCTGCTGCTGCAGTACTTGCTGCTTCTACCTCTGCTAATGCCTGGGGTCCTTTTAACGACAACGGTTCTAACAACTGGAACAACAACGGTTACGGTTCACAGAATGGTTACGGCAACGGTGCTGGTGATGGCGCTGTAGACGGCGACTTCGACACAAGCTTCTCTTTCGGTATGAAAGCTTCTGGTAAAGGTCGTGCTAACGGAAACGGCAACGGTTATGGCTACAATGACTACCGCGGTCAAAACGGTTACAACGGTGCTAACGGTTACAACAGAGGCTACGCTCCTTACGGTTACGCTCCAGTTGCACCAGCTCCTGCTGCTCCAGTTACTGAAACCAAGTAAGACTGTTTTAGTATCAGAAAAAGCCGGTCACCTCAGGGTATTATCACCCCAGGGTAGCCGGCTTTTTTTTCCACAGAATTTTATTTAGATATTCGGAGAAAACTCATGGCCACTGCCAGTAAAAAAGAGACGGTTGAAAGCAAAATAGAAACAACCGAAGAGAGTCAACAGGAAGAAGTACAACAAGATTCTATTTCTGATCGTAAAGTAATACTCGCACCCCTGGCCAAATATGGCGCAGTTGCTGTGGTTATTGTCGGCATCATTGTAACTACAGCCATTATGATGAATCGGGAATTTAATGAAATCGACGCGCAGGTAGCAGCATTGGAAATTGAAATTGCACAGCAAAATCAACCAAAGCTGCAAACAGAACAGGAAGTCACTAAAACAACTGCTGAGCCAGTAGAAACACTTGCAAACAATGATGAAGCTACACCAGTAACCACATTAGCTGAAGTTATTCAGCCGGTCGCAACCGAGGCTGCTGTATCTGTATCTGCTCCTGTTTCAATTCCTGCGCAACCAGTGTCCAGAACATTAGATGCCAAAACGCGTATCGCTAAATTCCATGAGTTAATGGCACAGCAGGATCAGAAACAGCTTGATACCTACAAGCTCAACCAGGCCAGACAAATCGAGATGCTACGTGCGCAGTTAACCAGGCAACAGGAAAGAATCGAAGCTATCGAAAAGAGAAATCAGGAATCCTACGCAATTCGTGAGGCCGCTGTAAAAAGAATGCAGCACACCCGCGAACAATCGCTGAACCGCATATAAAGTCAGACGACTTCTGGAAACCGAGGCTATAGCACAGCGTGCTATAGCCTTTTTTTTGAGCTAGATCAACCTGTCGC
This sequence comes from Gammaproteobacteria bacterium, assembly GCA_003229115.1. Classification (GTDB taxonomy): domain Bacteria; phylum Pseudomonadota; class Gammaproteobacteria; order SZUA-229; family SZUA-229; genus SZUA-116. The sequence goes on from QIHT01000075.1 coordinate 16,477, forward strand.
GTGATAATTGCACCACTTTCCTTCGAGACATAAAATATCTATCTAGTTGTTTTATATGGTTATTTATAGATCACCGTAGATATTTAATGTATCAAATAGATAAAAACACTATTTGACTATATTCTGATTCTCTAATATTATATTGCCCATGGTTACATACGAACCAGGCGCATGAAAGTACTTTGCTGAACAACAAAATTTTGAGGATTTTAAAATGAAAACATTAAAAATTATCGCTGCAGCTGCAGTTTTGGTGGCTTCTACTTCTGCTAACGCATGGTGGGGTCCTTTCGATAACAACAATGGTTATAACAACGGTTACAACAATGGCTCCAGCAACTGGAACAACAACGATTTCGGTGACTTCATGGGCGACATGATGGGTGACATGGATATGGACTTTCAATTTAAAATGAAAGCAAAAGGTCGTGGTAACGGTAATGGCTACGGTTACAACAACATGAATGGTTATAACGGCTACAACGGATATAACGGTTACAATAGTTATAACGGTAATGCGCCTTATGGTTATGCTCCTGCAACACCTGCTCAGGCTCCTGCAACGACTGCGCAGTAAGCAACAAAAATTGCGAACAAAGCCGATCACCCCGGGTGGTCGGCTTTTTTTTGACTTCGTTATTCTGAATCTGACATGAACCTTAAAATCAGATGATTTAAATCAATTTGCCGTCATCTAAGCCCCTCACAGACTTGATAACTCCGAATAACACAACGAAAATACTTAACACCTAGTTCGTACCAGGTATAATAGTTATTCACGGAAGGGAGCCTTCACTTTGCCTCTAAGAGCTGTAGAAGGGCTATCGAAAATATCAGTTTTTTTCTAAATACTGTTTTGTGCTCTTGTTTATCTAACCCGCAGCACATAAATATTTTGTTGTATAAACGTGTTTCTTAAGAGGAATTGCATATGAAAGTATTAAGAGTACTAGCAGCTGCTACCATTCTACTGACTGCCACATCTGCTAACGCATGGTGGGGTAACAACGGTAACAATGGTTGGGGCAACAATAGTGGTAACTGGAACAACACTGGCGATGGCTACGGCTATGGTGACGGAAGTGGTTACGGTGACGGCAGCGGCGACATGGACGGCGATTTTTCATTCAATATGAATGCCAAAGGCAGCGGTCGTGGGCGTGGTGATGGTTATGGTTATAACAACTACCGCGGCAACAACAACTGGAGCGGCAATCAGGGTTACTACGGCAACCAGGGGTACGGTAATCATGGATACGGCAACCAGTATAATCGAAACTACGGCCCTCGACCGGGTTATGGATATCCTCCTCAGCGCCCATACTATGGTCCGGGTCCGGGTTACGGTGCACCGCCACCTGCACAGGCTCCTGCGCCAGCTCCAGCCAAATAATAAAACGAGCTCAGAGCTGACCTGAAAAACAGGTCACCGTCAGGTGGCCTGTTTTTTTGCATAATAAAAATTATACTTGAATTTTATTTTGGAAAAATTATGACTGATCAAGATGTAAGCAAAGACAAAGCTGCTGAAGTAGCGCCCTATCTGATTACTAATAAAAAAGATAAGAATGACATAAGCAGCAAAACAAACAGGCTGGTCCCGGTGATTATCATCCTGGTAGTAGCCATTGTGATTGTCGCCAGTTTCTTTGAAGATGAATACAAATCTCTGATGGCAGGCTTTAATCCTGAAGCTAACACAGGTGAAGAAGTCATCACCGCAGAAACCCCGGATAGCACTATTGGAAACAATGTAGAAACACCTGTCGCAAACACATATACGCTAGAAACAAAAAAACCTGTTGAGCTGATGACAACATCACTGGACACAACAGTTAATACTCAAGTCACTATAACGGCGGCGGCAACACCAACCACATCTCAACCCGGATTGATCACCGTGTATAACCCCTACCTCAGACCCTATCCTCAGGTGTATGCACCCATTCCTCCACAACTGCCTTATGCTATGCCGCCAAAACAGGCAAAAGCCTATACCGAAATGATACAAAAACGCCAGAAAGCAGTGGCAGAAATGATTGAGATGCGCAATGCCGCAATGTTGCGCATGGAAAAAAATCGCATGGAGAGAATTCAACGCATAGAGCAACAACGAGCACAGGCTCAAAAAACCTATGTAGAAATGCTAAAAAGACGACAGGAAGCTAACAGAATCTAGCTGTTGCACCGTTTTATATCATCTAAAAAAGGCGCGAGTTTCGCGCCTTTTTTCTCTATACTCAATGAATTCAATTGGTTATCGTTAAAAATCCGGCAAAAAAGCAATAAACTGATTGACAATATAATTAAATTCTAATATTATAACGCACCTTGGTTCTTATTAACCAAAAGCGCATGACACATTTGCTGATAAACACTATTTGAGGGTATTTAAATGAAAATTTTGAAAATTATTGCTGCTACTGCAATTCTTGCTGCTGCAACTTCTGCACAGGCATGGAACGACAATGGCAACTACAACGGTAACGGTTACGGTTCACACAATGGCGCTGGCAACGGTGCTACTGATGGCACTGTAGACGGTGACTTCGACACAAGCTTCTCTTTCGGTATGAAAGCCAGCGGTCGTGGACATGGTAACGGCAACGGTTACGGCTACAACGACTACAATGGTTACAATGGCTATAACGGCAGCAACGGTTACAACAATGGCTATGCTCCTAATGGTTATGCACCTGCTCCTGTTTTGACTGAAGAGCAACAAGCTGAAATGAAAAAACAGCAGGAAGCTTTCCAGACAGCACAGAAAGAAGCTTTTGAACGTCAACAGAAAGCAATGAAAAACGGCCAGGCTTTTGCTCCAGTAGCTCGCCCTGCTACTACCTTCCAGGTACCGGCTAACATCGCAGAGCGTCGCGCTGAAATGCAAAAGCAAATGGAAGAACGTCGCAAACAAGCTGAAGCTCGTCGTGAAGCATTCATCAAAAGAATGAACGAAGCACGTGCACCTAAGGCTGTTGAAGAAGCACCTAAAGCAGTAGAAGCTGACAAAAAGAGCTAAGCCAAAAAGCTTAGCTCACGCATCTGAATAAGATGCAGAAATGACTCCTGTAGCTTGAAAGTTCGGGGGTCTTTTTTTTAAAAAATACATCGCGTGGTATAGCTAATTGCGGTTAAAAATTAGCGGCAATCATGCGCTGCTAGGGCACGGAGACTTCGGTTTTCGTGCCCGTTTTTTTAGCTCGAAAAAAAGGCCAGTTTTAAACCGACCTCTTAATTTCCCGCTACTTCTTTTGGAGCTTGTATTAAACCAACTACATGCTGCATCCAGATTGCCTGTCTTTCAAACCAATGGCATATAATACTTTTGTAGCAGGACAAAACCCGGTGAACCCCATCTGGAACAGATTCGCACCTACGAAGAAGGTAAGCCAAAGCCAGCTCATTTCCATCAGGTTAATTTGTCCCGTCAAATGTGCTGTGATCAGGCTACCCATAATGACAGCGCCCGCAAAAATGCCAATAATACTAAAAACTTTCATATTCTTTACTCGATATTGATTTAAATACAGATCAAATACTCAACTCACATTATACAATATATTAGCATTTAATTATATAGATAAACCAGATGTGATATTTTGCGGCTACTTCCTATCACCAAAAATAGCTGTACCAATTCTCACCATGGTTGAACCTTCCTGAATCGCAATGGCATAATCGCTCGACATGCCCATTGATAATTGATCAAAGTCTTTTAACCCTGATGTTCGCTGACATTTATTAAGAAGATTTCTCAATGCAGAAAATGCCTTCCCGGTTTGCACTTTATTTCCCTGCACGCCTATTGTCATCAAACCTCTCCAGTTAAGACCCGGCAACTTTTGTTGCAACAGTTCATCCAATAAGAGTATGACTTCATTCTCCGCCAAGCCTGATTTGGAAGTTTGCTCGGCAACATTGACCTGCAGCAAACAATTAAGCTCAAAATTTTCATGATGGCGAGCCATTTCAGCTGAAAGCTTTTGCGCCAGTTTTAAACTATCTACCGAATGCAACCACTTAAAATTTCCCGGGATATGTTTAGATTTTTTAGATTGCAGGTGGCCAATAAAATGCCAGTCGATATTATGCTCAGTAAGTTCCGGTATTTTTGTCAGCGCATCCTGTATCGTGTTTTCTCCAAAGTCGCATTGCCCGCCACCAATAGTCTGTTGCACCTCTTGTATTGATCTTGTTTTAGAAACAGCGATAAGTTTTACAGCATCGTCTGCACGACCTGACATCAAGCTCAACTCTTTAATACGGTGTTTTACAACAGAGAGATTTTCGGTAATGACTGACATGTTCAGTCCTGTTAAAAGAAACTATTGTTCGTAGCTTCCGAGGAAATGTCCGATACGCTGGATTGCATCTTCTAATTCATCTTGTCTGGACAAAAAAACAATACGGAAGTGATCAGTGCCTGGCCAGTTAAATGCTGAGCCCTGTACTACAAGAATTTTTTCCTGAACTAACAGGTCGAGAACCATTTTCTCATCATCTTTTATCTTATGTACTGACGGATCCATTTTTGCAAATAGATACATGGCCCCTTTTGGTTTTACACAACTGATACCCGGAATACTGGTAATCAGATCATGTGCAAAATTACGTTGCTCAAACAGGCGACCACCGGGTGTAATAAGTTCATTGATGCTTTGATAACCGCCCAGTGCAGTTTGAATGGCATGTTGGCCCGGCACGTTAGAACACAAACGCATGGAAGCCAGCAACTCAATACCTTCTATGTAATCCGTAGCAGTTGCCTTGGCACCACTAATGACCATCCAGCCGGCGCGAAAACCTGCCACGCGGTAAGCCTTCGACAGGCCGTTATAAGTAATGAAAACAATATCGTCAGCCAGTGAGGCGGTAGCAACATGTTTTTCATCGTCGTAAACAATTTTGTCGTAAATCTCATCGGAGAAAATAATGAGTTGATGCTGACGCGCTAACTCGATAATGGCTTCGAGTACTTCGGGTGGATACAGTGCACCGGTCGGGTTATTGGGATTAATAATAACAATGCCACGCGTCCTGTCGGTGATTTTGCTTTTGATATCTTCGATGTCCGGATACCATTCAGCCTGTTCGTCACAAATGTAATGTATCGGCTTGCCGCCCGAAAGACTGACCGATGCAGTCCACAAAGGATAATCGGGTGCCGGTATTAAAATTTCATCGCCATTATTTAGTAGTGCCTGCATTGACATAACGATGAGTTCACTGACTCCATTACCCAGATAGATATCTTCAATTTCTACGTTCTCGATACTTTTTTGCTGGCAGTACTGCATCACCGCCTTGCGCCCCGAATACAGACCTTTTGAATCACTGTATCCCTGGGAAACCGGCACGTTATGAATCATGTCCTGTACTATTTCTTCGGGGGCTTCGAAACCAAAAGACGCCGGATTGCCGATGTTCAACTTCAGTATTTTGTGGCCTTCTTCTTCCAGTATGCGCGCCTGACGCAACACCGGGCCACGGATGTCGTAACAGACATCGTCAAGCTTATGTGATTTGTTAACAGGTTTCATTCAGCGAATTCAATATGTTAGTAAGCATTTATAGAATACTTAGTATATATGTTTCTGCGGGGAATGAGTTATGATCTGCCAAAAAAAGACCGGCTTTTCAGCCGGCTCAGGCGCGTCTCGCACAAGACTGCTTTTATGCAGGCCGGGTGAACGAGGCTCGTTCAGCGTTCTGCATCAGGCAATCAAAAGCATCGGCCGCCACGTGTATCAGCTCTTCATGGTCACCTGCTTCGAAATAGACATCAGATTCAGACAGCAGTTTTTCATCGATGACCACTTCAATATCGTAAACCTCTCCAATCGGTGGCACCGCTCCCAGTACACAGTCACCGAGTAAATCTGCCAGTTCCTGTTCACTGGCAAATTCGAGTCGGCGGTTAATTTGTCGATACAGGTTGCCGAGCTTGATTCGACTGGAAGCCGGGCAGACAGCCATCACATAACCACCTTCATCTTCCAGCATGACGCATTTGGCAATTTTTTCCGGTGGCACATGCGCTTCGCGTGCGACATCCATGCTGGTACTTGCATAGGGATGGTCTATCAGCTCGTATTCCACATCCAGACTATCCAGATAATGTTTTAGCGTCATCGCCATCCCCATAATATATCTCCTGCCTTTATTATTGGTTCGTCACATGTGTCGACTAAACTCACCGTGGGACACGTTGCCCATTAGCGCTCTAAAATCCTTGCCGGTTACATGCACCAGATCAGTATGATCGCCCGCTTCAAAATAAATATCCTGGCACTCATTCAGATGGTCATCAAAAATCACTTCGATGTTGTAGGCTTTTCCAATGGGAGGCACCGCGCCTACGCTACAATCCGCAAACAATTCGTGCAAATCTTTCTCGTCTGCCAGTGATAAATATCTTTGATATTTTTTTCTCAACTTTCCGAGCTGTACATGATGAGTCGCCGGTATGACAGCCATGATGTAGCCATCTCCATCGTGAAGCACAACACCTTTGGCAAGTTCCTCACCCGAAACATGCGCGCCCTCAGCCGTCCTCAGACTTGTCACCGAATAGGGGTGTTCAATGAGATCGTATCTCACACCTTCAGTTTCAAGGTAATCTTTTAACGTAATCGCAATAGCCATGACCAACCCTCCTTAACTGATTAACCACTCTCTGGGCTTTAAATTCGTTCGGAAACAGAAACAATAGTCTTCGTAACATGAGCCACCCCCCCAGCAGACCTGGCACAGAACCCGGAAGCTGACATCCCTGCATCTGAACCAGCCACAACGCCACGTCACAACTACAAGAATAAGAATCCGCGTTTCGAAGTCAACACTTTCCTTTAGTGATTTTGATCATCGGACTGTAAGCTATTGAAAGTACTCACGCAGGGCGCGATAGAGATAATAACCGTCCCAGCGCCCGGCCAGCTCCCTGATGGAATGCATGGCAAATGTAGGCACACCCACATCCAGTGTGCGTACCCCGATTTCACTGGCGGTGATTGGCCCGATGGTGCTACCGCAGGCCATGTCTGTTCTCACCACGAATGACTGTACCGGCACATCCGCCTCATCGCAGATGATACGAAATGCTGCACTGGTTTCACTGTTGCTGGCATAACGTTGACTGGCATTGACCTTGATGACAGGCCCCTGATTGAGGATTGGGCCATGATTAGCGTCATGCTTATCTGCATAGTTCGGGTGTACGCCATGCGCATTATCGGCTGAAATCAGCATCGACTGGTCGATCGTGCGCGCCAGTTCTTCGGGCGTTATGCATAAACGTTCGAGCACTGAACGTAAAAACTGCCCCTGTGCCCCGGCCGCTGACATGCTGCCAACTTCTTCATGGTCATTACAGACCAGCAAACAATTCTGTTTTTCACTGGCTTTCAACAAACTCATCAAACCTGTGTAACAACTCAGTAAATTATCCAGACGTGCGCTGGCAATAAAATCCTGGTGCAAACCAATCACTGCGGGAGGCTGTACATCGTAAAAACTCAACTCGTAGTCCAGAACTTTTTCTACTGATAAATCCGGCTGCTGTTTGCGTAAAAGGTGTAGCAACATTTCACGGAAATCCGGAGCATCGGTATTGTCGTTCGGCATCTTCATCAAGATGGGCGGGATGTGTTTTTGTTTGTTAACCGTATGTTTCTCGTTCGCTTTGCGATCAAGGTGAATAGCCAGACTCGGAATCACCGCAACCGGTTTTTTAAAATCGATAAGTGCGTTGCTCACTTCTCCGTTTTTGGTAACATAACTCACCCTGCCGGCCAGTGAAAGATCACGATCAAACCACGGATTAAGTAACGCACCACCGTACACTTCCACACCCAACTGTAAATAGGATTCTTTAATGATTTCCGGATTGGGTTTTACTTTCAGACAAGGGCTGTCGGTATGCGCGCCGACCATGCGTAAACCTTTTTCAACCAGACTGCCGCCTAAAGTAAAAGCAATAATGGAAGAATCATTACGTGTTACATAATATTTTCCGGGATTCGAACATTGCCATGCATCTGCTTCCCTGAGTTGTTGAAAGCCTGCATCATCAAGTATCGATGACATCTGCTCAACCGCATGAAAAGGCGTGGGTGATGATTGTATAAAGCTCAACAAACCATCAACAAATTCTGAATCTTGCATAGCTACCTCAAATATATTTCACCGTCATTGCGAACCATAAGTTGGCGGACAATGCCCGCCCTACGAAACTAACCGCCAAACCAGAACATCATATTCTTTTCAAGAAATTCGTCATAACTCATGTAGTGTGAACCATCACATGAAAAATTTAGCCCTACCATGCCATTTACCACATTCAGTGAAGCCGCGCGTAAATATATCGTTTCATCGGCAAAGCGCAATGCTTTGAACTGCTGAAAAATCAGGCTGATTTTTTCTGGCTCGACGATAGCCTTCTCAAAATATGCCTGGTGACGAAATGCCAGACAAATGTCGGGGTCACTAAGTTCATCGAAATTCAAAATTTGATAAACAAACGGATTTTCAACTCGCCAGAGAGTGGCGCGACTACTGGAAAAATGCAACTTGGCATGGAACACACCCTGAACCAGTATCAACTCTTCCACCAGGCTAAGCACATCATCAATCTGTGCATCCATCGCACTTTCTATGCGCTGTTGTGAAAACAATCCGCTGCGAATTGCCGGATCACCTTTTACCTGTAACCAGTTTTTTTCATCTTTGTATTCTGTCGTAGTTTGAGGAAGTTCTCGCAAATCAAAATCAGCACCTAAGTAGCCAATGGCTTTGCCATCAACGTTATAGATAGTCTTAACAGCAGTTAAAGAAGGACGTTTACTATTGCGACTAATATAAGCTTCAGATAAATAATAATCATCACCTTTCAAAGCACGTTGCAAATAAGGTCTTGCAGCGCGGTCGCGCCCAATCTGACCTGACTTAAAACCTGTGCAGGTAACATCTTCTGTTATCTGACGACCTGCTTTATCGACAACCCAGAGATATTTACAAAACTCGGCTTTTTCCATTTCTCCAGTAAGAAGAGCTTCCAGAGCCTGGCGGTTATCCATTATATCGGCACAGGCTTTTGCCAGTTCAGACATTGACTCGGATAATAATGCCGTTAGCATTTCCCGTTGCTTGCTTACCGTTTTTTGTAATGTCGTTTCGTTAACCATCGATTGTTTTCACTGTTAAATGTAAATCATCTTCCTGGTAATGTGCACATAACTCTGACACAGGATTGCTGGCCTTTTCTGCCTGTCAGGATTTAAAGCGAAACCGAGGCAATTTGATATTGTAATAAATTGCCAGCAAGCGGGATATAAAAATACTGAGTCCAGCAATAATGGCAGCCTGAGTGATATCCAGATTCAATTGCAACAGAGCAATAAATAACAGCGAACCTGCCCACGATACGGTGGCATAAAGCGGACTATGAAATACAATGGGCGGCTCGTTGCATAACACATCACGAAAAATACCTCCCATAATACCGGTCATGACTCCCATAAAACTGGCAATCAGCCAGGGCGTACCCACCATCAGTGAAACCAGTGTACCCGCCACGGCAAAAGTTGCTAATCCCGCAGCATCAGGAATCAGGAAAAATTTATGTGAAATGGTCATCAGGCGTGCCGCAAGAAACACTGCAATCGCACTGCCGAATGAGACCATAAAAAACATCTGGTCTCGAATCCAGAATACTTCCCTGTCCAGCAACATGTCTCGAAGTGAACCACCACCCAATCCAGTGACAATCGCGATGATAATCACACCAAATAAATCAAATTGCTTGAAGCCCGCTTTAAGTACCGCTGAGGCCGAAGAGACAATAACAGCGAACAGAGTAATCCAGTACAGATTATCCAGTAAGATTGGAGTTGGGTCTAAAATCATGGGCGGTTATTTTCAACATGTCCAGCTTCTGAAGACAGTAATGATATTACTACAGGTAAGGCTACCTACGGAAACTGTCAATTCACGACTTGTCTTTTTTCGTTTCCATACGGAATATATCTTCCAATGCCAGTCCGGTCATGCCATGGATCGTGCGCCACAGGTAATAAAAAATAGCCAGCATCATCACCATGGAGGGAATAGCAATCATTGGGTAACTGAGCAAAGTCATTTGTCCCAGTTGTTCGTTAAACTCAACGCTGCCTGCCGGGCTTGTCACAATCCAGCGGGCAATAATGTAGTTCATCACCGCCGAGAATAAAAAAGTACCCGCCAGCAGGTAAGTAGCATTCATCAGGCGAGCCTCAAACACTGCTGTACTACCATGCTCATCCAGTTTCTGGCTAATCTTGTCAACATTCAAAATTTTTGGGTTGTAGAGCAAGGTTTTTATTAATGGATAACGTGTTTGCGTAGAAACCAGCACGGCCAGCCCAATCAACCCCGGAATCGCCGCTTCCTTGATGGCTAACCACTGCGTATCCAGTTGCAGTAAACCAATACCACCGGTAAGCAATACGCTGATTAAACCCAACAAAGCAATGAAATTGAATTTTCTGTACCTGACCAGTTCATATAAACCCCAGCCTATGGGGAAAGCCAGTGCCACGATCAGGGCGCCGGTTGCACCGAGATCATTTTCACCGCTTAATTTCATCAGAATAACGGAAGGAATAACAATGCTGAGTAACAGATCAACCAGTGGACGCGGCTTATGCTCAGGCACGTTATGTGAGGGTGCAGCTATTTTTGTCATACGGTACTCTTATAATATAGTGTTAACACTTTTACAAACGCGTGACCGGTTGTCCATCGCGAATCCATTGTTTGATGCCATTACGCACATTATACACCTGAGAAAACCCCATGTTCTCAACCAGGTGGCGCGCTAACGTGCTGGTGCGACTGCCGGTGCGGCAGATCAGGATGACCGGGTCATGATTGCCCACAGCCGTAGTGAACTGGCTGATGAAATCGGGCATTAGACGCCCATTGGCATTCACAAAGGTTAATAGCCGACTGCCAGCAACCACACCGGTTTGACGCCATTCCTCGGGGCGGCGTATATCATACATCGGCACGCCCTGTTCGAGCAGAGTTTTTAACTGCTCATTATCCAGATTATTGTAAGGTGGTTCAGAGCAACCTGATAACATGAACACCCAGAGTAGAACTCCGGCATTTCGAAAAAACATGGTGCTTACTCTATGTGAATTAAGTTGTCGATCATGCGCTTGCTCATTCCCCAGTCTACATCAACGGAAAAACACATCATCGCATGACTTTTTCCTTATTTGAATACTCAATATGGGTAACGTCTGTTGCAAGCATCTGGTAATCAATACTGATGCGCTCCCCCGCCACCGGACGAAATAGCTTATCAGCAAAAGCCACGTGTTCAGGGTGTTCACGGTAGCTATCAACGACTGCAAGATGGCAGAAACGTACCAGCCATGTGTATTGATACTCTGCATCATTTTGCACCGCTTCACCAGTGAACACTTCACGCACACCCGGAATGGCAGAGAGTATCCGCCGACCTTCAGCGATCATGGTTTCTGCCCCGGCTTTACCCACACCATGAACATTGTAGACAATCAGATGCTCCACTGGCATCCAGGCCTGGCAGTGCGACAGTAATTCGTCGGCGCGGCCGGCAGCACCCCACTGATGCATGCAGCGTTCTACCTCGGTGGCAATTGTGGCGCAAAGATGTTTCACCAGGCCGGTATAACCACTGCCAGTATCTGTTTTAGTATTTTCATTAATTTGTTTTGCTGCTGCATCCGACAGCGCCGTGTAATAATTGATTTTAGCTACGCCATTGGCGATTAACTGACGAAACTGATCATCGGAAAGCCCGGTGCCGCCATGGATGACCAACGGAATACCCAGAACTTCATTGATTTGCTGCAAGCGCTGGAAATCCAGCCTGGGCTCGCCTTTCATACGACCATGTACCGTGCCGATGGAAACAGCGAGGAAATCCACACCGCTTTGTTCCACGTAGGCTCCAGCCTGCTCAGGCGTGGTGTAGGCAACTTCGCCGGGATGGCGCTCTGCATCTTCGCCCTCAACTCCCGGCACATAACCCAGTTCACCTTCCACAGGAACACCGCAGGCATGCGCCATATCAACCACGGCACGCGTCGCCTGAATGTTGTCGGATAATGGCTGGCTGGACGCATCAACCATGACCCCGTTACAACCGTACCTGATGGCCGTTACTGCCGACGCCAGACTGCCACCATGATCAAGATGAATAGCCACCGGCACCGAAGCCCGCCTCGCCGCCGCCTCTACCGCAGGCATAACCAGTTCAAAATCGAAGTATTCAAAGTGAGATTCTGCCAGGCTCAAAATAACCGGTGCACGACTTCGTTCCGCCGCTGTCATAATTCCCTCCAGGAAATCCAGACTGACCAGATCAAACGCGCCTACCGCGTAACCATGACGATAGGCGTGATTGAGCATATCCTTCATATCAACCAATGGCATCGTAACTTACCTTATGAAATAGCTGGAGCTACTCACTATTGTTAAACGCACCCAGTAGATGCAACAGGCTGGTAAACAGGTTGAAAATGGAAACAAACAGAGTGACGGTTGCCATAATGTAATTGGTTTCGCCACCGTGAATAATCGCACTGGTCTGATACAGAATCAGGCCCGCCATCAGCAGTACGAACATGGAAGAAACCGCCAGTGACAAGGCAGGCATCTCAAATAATACCGCGCCCAGTCCCGCCATGAAGGCCACCAGAATACCCGCCATCAGGAAACCACCCATGAAGCTGAAATCCTTACGACTGGTCAGTGCGTAACCCGAGAGACCGAGGAAGATGGCACCCGTACCACCCATCGCTGTCATGACTATCTGACTACCATTGGGCAATGCCAGGTAACTGTTAAGAATCGGCCCCAGGGTGTAACCCATAAAACCGGTGAGAGCGAACACAAAAACCAGCCCCAGGCTGCTGTTGCGAAATTTGCTGGTGGCGAACAACAGGCCAAAATACCCTGCAAAGGTAAATAATAAGCCCGGATGAGGCAGGTTCAGTGTCATCGACGCACCCGCTGTCAGCGCACTAAATAGCAAAGTCATGGAGAGCAAGGTATAAGTATTGCGAATGACCTTGTTGGTCGCGAGCGCCGCGACCTGACTCTGTTTGAGTGTAAATGTATTGTTCATAATGATATCTCTATTGAATGTGTAAAAACGCTAGTCTGAAAAATGTACAGCCGATTCCATCGAATGTTTTCGTCTAAGCTGAGACTGCTGGCGGCCAAGCTTGCGCACCAGTGTGCGCCTTGCGCGATCAACCGCACGATCAATGGCAACGTACAAATCAACCTCGGTATCTTCGATCACCACATCGGGCAAACCGGCCAACACTATTTGCAGGTGGCAATGCATATCTGCACCACCACGCGGGCCGTTGATGTCCGATAAGCGCATGACAACCCGTTGTATATGCTCATCAAAACAAGTCAGTGCAAAACGCAGGCGTCTTTCCGCATGGTTGCGTAAAGCCTCAGTCAGGGAAAAATGTCGGGTCTGTATGTCGATCTGCATAAGTTTCTCCTTTAGGTCGCATTTTGTGTTTAATGGACAAACATAGTAGGAAGGTATGATTATCTTGAAAAGTCGATTATTATTGACTTATTATTCGATTTTTTCGAACTATTGGAAAACTTATGGTTAACTACAAACACCTGCGTTACTTCTGGGCGGTAGCCAGAGAAGGCGGCGTAGCCCGGGCTAGCGAATACCTGCACCTGACACCACAAACCATCAGCGGGCAACTGAGTTTGCTGGAAGAACAGCTTGGTACAGCACTGTTCAACCGGGTCGGACGCAATCTGGAAATTACCGAGACGGGACGACTGGTGCTGAGTTATGCCGAGGAGATCTTCTCACTGGGAGGCGAACTGGAAGAAGTCATCCATCAACTACCGGAAAGCCTCCCCCAGCTTTTCAGGGTCGGCGTGGTTGATGTATTACCCAAGTCCATAGCGCACCGCATTCTGGAACCCGCACTAAAACTGCCGGAACCCGTGCGCATGATCTGCCGCGAGGCCAGTCTCGATACGCTACTGGCAGAACTGGCCGTACACCGCCTTGACCTGGTGCTGGCTGACCGCCCTATTCCAGCTACAGTGAGTACACGCGGTTTCAGTCACAAGCTTGGCGAATGCGGAATCAGCTTTTTTGCCACAGAAAAACTGAAAAAAAAATTAGACGGTAATTTCCCCGCCTGCCTCGACGGTGCACCACTATTGTTACCAGGTAGTGGCACCCAACTGCGTTCGGGCATTGATCAGTGGCTTACTAAACATCGCATTCATCCACGAATAACTGCCGAGTTTGATGATAGCGCTCTGATGAAAGTATTTGGAGCCGCAGGTGCAGGAATTTTCATTGCGCCTACCGCCATAGAAGTGGAAGTGGAGCGACAGCACCAGGTAACAGCTATTGGCAAAACCGATAAGGTGAAAGAGCATTTTTATGCCATCTCCATCGAACGCCGGGTTAGGCATCCGGTAGTTTCTGCCGTGATGGAGTCCGCCCGTGAAACTTTGTTTGCGAATGTTTAATCAGCTTTACCAACGATCAAAAATTAAAAGCTTTTTAGCCGCGAACAACGCAAAAGGCGCGAAGAAAAACAAAACATCTTTGTTGGCCGGAATATGTAATGGCGCTTTCAGTTTCTGGTTCCCACGGTCTTCCGTGGGAGCCTGGGCCCGGTTCGCAAACTATGCATTCCCACGCAGGAGCGTGGGAATGAGGTAAGACGCGAAGAAAAGTTTTGTAGGGCGGGCATTGCCCGCCAGCTTACAGTGTGGCATTAACAGGGTAAACGGTGGGCAATGCCCACCCTACGAAGCTTTAAGGGCACCTCTATTAATTGCTTGTGCCGCGAAGGACGCAAAAGGCGCAAAGAAAAGCAAAACATCTTTGTAGGCTGGAATAAGCGATAGCGTTTCCGGCAACCCAGAGCAAACCAGCAATTGTAATAAACCATCCCGCCGCAAGCGGGCGGGGTATTAATTGTAGGTGCGAATTCATTCGCACAATGCTGCCAATATTCACGCACATCGTGCGAATGAATTCGCACCTACAGAATACGTGGCAAGCCACGGGGAATGACACCCACAGTGATTCAAAAAAAATATTCTTTGCGCATTTTGCGTCCTTCGCGGCAAATAACGGTTTTTGTTAATTGAGACGCCTCAATTAATTTTATATAAAGTCCGTTGCTCAAACCCGGTAATAACCTGTTTCAGGCCACACAGTTTTTTATCCAGTTCAACATCACCTGTGTCCACCAATAAAGGCCGCCCCTGCAACGAATGCAATTTTTCATTGGTGGCAATAATAACAATGTTATTAATACCGACTTTCTCTATCACTTTCGGACTAAATTGTTGATTGCCTCGGCCGAACACATGCCCCTGTCCACCAATCGCTGTTACAATTATTTTTGCAGGCCTGTCTGCAAGAAAAGACAACAAGGTTTTTTCATCGACATCACTGGCGAGCAATTCACACTTCAAAACCACATCAACACCCAAAAGTGTATTCGCTAAACCCAGTTCTGCCATCACTGCGGCCGTGGTAGAACCCGCACCCATGAAATACAGGCAGTCGTCTTCCATATTTTCAACAACATCTGCGGCAATATCCTGCACCGTCAACGCATCAGAATTTACTCTACCCTGCTTTACCGCCTGCATTCTTGCGTCATCCTTTGGTACTTGCAGGTATCCATAACAACTCGCTTTGAGCTGACCTGACCGAAAAGCCTCTTCATCCAGGTCCATAACTTCTGCTGCCTGCATATTTAAAGGCTGACCCTGAACTAATTTGACTAACAACTCGCCCGCCTGGGTCGGTGATACTGCATAAACTGCCGAGTGAATTTTACAGCCCGCTGGAATTCCGATGACCGGCAAGCGTTCCTCCTCTCCACATTCTTTTAACGCATCCAGTACATCACGCGCTGTGCCGTCACCGCCCGCGAATATCAACAAATCGATACCATTAGCGCATAGTTGACGCACAGCCTGGTGCGTATCAACAGCCGAGGTCGTTTTAATAGAAGGCTCAAACACAGCCTGGTTTTTGATACCCAGACTATTCAAAACAGTAGCTCCCATATCCCCAGCCACCGTAAAAATAGCCTCTACAGGCATATCTGCCAAAGCTTTCAAAGCTTCACACGCCCTTTCCTGAGCCAAAGGTTTAGCCCCTTTCGCTAAAGCTTGTGCAACTATTTCCTCACCATCACTGCCCTTAAGCGCGACTCTGCCTCCGATACCCGCCATTGGGTTGACGATAAAACCAAGTTTCATGACAGCTGAATATTCCAAAATATAAGATAAACCCGCATTGTATCGAGCTATCTCCGTGCAGGCTATGGGCAAGCAATGCTAAAATCCGGTTGTTTGAATTTACCACTGGTCAGCAATGAAATTTCCCGAAGTTTTTGAACCACGCAGAACCTCAATCTCAGTAGATATCGATGGCATTATCGTTGGCGGCGAAGCGCCTATTGTGGTCCAGTCGATGACCAATACGGACACGGCTGATATTAAGGCGACGACTGATCAAATTCTGCAGCTCGCCATCACCGGCTCGGAACTGGTACGAATTACGGTTAATGATAGCAACGCTGCGGCGAGTGTCATAAAAATTCGCGAAGCCCTCGATCAAAAAAACTGTTCAGTACCCTTAATCGGTGATTTTCATTTCAATGGTCACAAACTACTGGATGAACATCCCGAATGTGGAGAAGCACTCGCTAAATACCGCATCAATCCCGGCAATGTCGGCAAAGGCAGTAAACGCGATGCACAGTTTGCCACCATGATTGAACATGCCTGCAAAAATAACAAAGCGGTAAGAATCGGCGTCAACTGGGGAAGCATGGATCAGGCACTGCTTGCCAGTCTCATGGATGAAAATGCAAAACGCAGTGAGCCTTACGATGCTCACGATGTCATGATTGAAACCGTGATTCGCTCCGCACTGGAAAGCGCAGAGCAAGCCAGGGAACTGGGCCTGCCGGAAAACAAAATCATCCTGTCATGCAAGATGAGCGTGGTACAGGATTTAATCACCGTCTACCGTTCAATAGCACAACGTAGCAACTACGCCTTGCATCTTGGCTTAACCGAAGCCGGTATAGGTTCCAAAGGTATCGTTGCTTCAACAGCCGCACTCGGTATTTTGTTGCACGATGGTATCGGCGACACCATACGCATTTCGCTCACACCCGAACCGGGAGCGCCGAGAGAAAAAGAAGTCATAGTCGCACAGGAAATATTACAAACCATGGGACTACGCTCGTTTGTTCCTCTGGTCACCGCCTGCCCGGGATGCGGTCGCACCACCAGTACATTTTTTCAGGAACTCGCCTCGCAGGTACAAAGTTACTTACGCAATCAAATGCCTGTCTGGAAAAAAGAATATATAGGAGTCGAAGATATGTCTGTCGCAGTAATGGGCTGCGTGGTCAACGGCCCCGGAGAAAGCAAACACGCCAACATCGGCATTAGTTTACCGGGTAGCGGAGAAAAACCTGTAGCACCGGTTTATGAAGATGGTAAAAAAACAGTGACATTAAAAGGCGATAACATTGCTGATGAGTTTGAAGCGATTATTGATGCTTATGTAAGCAATAGTTATTCAAGAAAATAATTATTGGGATTGTAATGCCAAAACAGAAAAAACTCTTTTTTGAGATGAGGCGAATTGTTGGGGTTCGTGCCTCACCCCAACCTACAGGATGTTTTATTGCCATCATCATAAACCAGGCCATAACCCGTAGGTTGGGGTGAGGCACGAACCCCAACATATTATAATCAAACCACAAGGATGTGTAATG